>JAQVWF010000004.1:32887-128771 GCA_028698615.1 Syntrophorhabdaceae bacterium | reverse complement strand
CCCTTGCGGGTTAGCCCAACGACTTCTGGTACAACAAGCTTTCGTGGTGTGACGGGCGGTGTGTACAAGGCCCGGGAACGTATTCACCGCGGCATGCTGATCCGCGATTACTAGCGATTCCAGCTTCATGGAGTCGGGTTGCAGACTCCAATCCGAACTAGGAGCGGATTTGTGGGATTGGCTCCCCCTCGCGGGTTTGCGACCCTTTGTGCCGCTCATTGTAGCACGTGTGTAGCCCTGGATATAAGGGCCATGAGGACTTGACGTCATCCCCACCTTCCTCCGCATTAACTGCGGCAGTTTCCTTAGGGTGCCCAACTTAATGATGGCAACTAAGGATGAGGGTTGCGCTCGTTGCGGGACTTAACCCAACACCTCACGGCACGAGCTGACGACAGCCATGCAGCACCTGTGTCCGAGCTCCCCTTACGGGGCACCCCCGACTTTCATCAGGGTTCTCGGCATGTCAAACCCAGGTAAGGTTTTTCGCGTTGCGTCGAATTAAACCACATGCTCCACCGCTTGTGCGGGCCCCCGTCAATTCCTTTGAGTTTCAACCTTGCGGCCGTACTTCCCAGGCGGAACACTTAACGCGTTAGCTACGGCACGGAAGGTATTACACCTCCCACACCTAGTGTTCACCGTTTACAGCGTGGACTACCAGGGTATCTAATCCTGTTTGCTCCCCACGCTTTCGCGCCTCAGCGTCAGTATCAGACCAGGAAACCGCCTTCGCCACTGGTGTTCCTCCCGATATCTACGAATTTCACCTCTACACCGGGAATTCCGTTTCCCTCTTCTGTACTCTAGTTATGCAGTTTCAGATGCTGTTCTCTGGTTGAGCCGGAGTATTTCACATCTGACTTGCATTACCGCCTACGCGCCCTTTACGCCCAATAATTCCGAACAACGCTTGCACCCTCCGTATTACCGCGGCTGCTGGCACGGAGTTAGCCGGTGCTTCCTCCTGCGGTACCGTCACTCCCTGTGAGTATGCGTCACAGGGTCGTTCTTTCCGCATGACAGGGCTTTACAACCCGAAGGCCTTCATCGCCCACGCGGCGTCGCTGGGTCAGGCTTTCGCCCATTGCCCAATATTCCCCACTGCTGCCTCCCGTAGGAGTCTGGGCCGTGTCTCAGTCCCAGTGTGGCTGATCGTCCTCTCAGACCAGCTACCCGTCATAGCCTTGGTGGGCTCTTACCCCGCCAACAAGCTGATAGGCCATAGGCTCATCCTCAAGCGATAGCTCATTTAAAAAATAAGCCACCTTTTACCCCGCAACATGGTTGCGTGGTCTTATTCGGTATTAGCCCCACTTTCGCGGGGTTATCCCAAGCCCGAAGGTAGATTACCTATGTATTACTCACCCGTCCGCCGCTCTACTCGTCCCCGAAGGAACTTTCTCGCTCGACTTGCATGTGTTAGGCACGCCGCCAGCGTTCGTTCTGAGCCAGGATCAAACTCTCAAAACAAACCTGAACTTTACAACAAATTTCTGAATTAGACGTGGACCTGCTATTTAATTACTATTTTCAAAGAACAATGTTCAACCTTGAAGCAAGCATAAGTATACTTATTTTCCGGAGGATGTCAAGCGATAGTCTAAAAATATTTTAATAAAAAAGCCGGGGGGCGGCCGTGCAACCGCACCTGCTCGATATCACAGCGGATTTACCTTACACGACGCCGCGGGACCGGGGTCTTTGTCGGCCCACAGGAAGGCTCGGGGATTAACTATGCACCCTGTTTGCCGATAAAGTAACTATGTATCGAGGCACGTTGACAGGAAACCGGCGGGCGGTTCGACTGCCCTGAACCTAAAATACCCCCCAGGAGGGAGACACCATGCTCAGCAATCTCAAGATCAGCACCAAGCTCGGAATTGGCGCCACCACACTCATGATCCTCATCTTTATCCTCGGCGCTCTAGGCTACTATTATCTCGATCGCTCGGGTCGGTCGGTGGACAACATCGTCAAGCACAATTACGGGAGGATCGTGGTCTTCAAACAGGTCAAGGACGCCGTGGACACCATAGACAAGTCGATGCTGAGTATGGCCCTTACCAGGGACCCCGCTCTCAAAGAGATGGAAAAGGGAAAGATAGATAAGGCGCGCGCCTCATACGGGGAGGCCATCAAGAAGATCGAGGGCGTTCTGGCGAGCGTCGACGACGCGAAGACGAAAGCAGAGTTCAAGAAGCTCCTTGCGGCGATAAAAGAACAGCTGACCCAGGGCAAGGAACACAATGTGAAGCTCGCGAAGTTTGCCATGGAAGGGAAGAACGACGAGGCGTCTGCGATATGGTCGGAACACACGAGCACGATATCGACAACCATCGACGGCCTCTTCAGACAGCTCGTCAAGCTCAGTGAGAACAGGATGGAGACCGGCTTCAACGAACTCACAAAGGAGACCGCCAACGCAAGGATGGTCTTCATTATCATCTCCCTTGTCATAATGATGTTCATCGCCGCGGGAACCTTTTTCGTCGTGAGGACGATAACGAGATCCCTTGAGGCAGGCATGAACGTGGCCAACAGGCTTGCCGAGGGAGACCTTACGGTGGACGTCGATGTGACAAGCCGGGACGAAATGGGCGCTCTTCTCCAATCGCTGAGCAATATGGTCCAGAAGTGGCGAGGCGTCGTGAACCAGATAAACACGTCCTCGGACAATATCGCCTCCGCCAGCCATCAGCTCAGCGCCAGCGCCGTCCAGATGTCGAAGGGCTCCGACGAACAGGCGCAGATGTCCGTTCAGGTGGCAACGGCTTCGGAAGAGATGAGCCAGACCGTGGTCGACGTGGCCCGCAATACCGGCAATATAGCCGTATCGGGCCAGGAGACCGTCGCAGTCGCCCGCAGCGGTAAAGAAGTTGTTGATATGGCTGTCAGGGAGGTCCAGGAGATAGCGAGCACCGTCGATGCATCGGCAACGATGGTCCGCTCCCTGGGCGAGCTTTCCAAGCAGATAGGCGAGATCGTCAACGTCATCAATGAGATTGCCGACCAGACCAATCTTCTGGCACTCAATGCGGCCATCGAGGCCGCACGGGCCGGCGAGCACGGACGTGGCTTTGCCGTCGTCGCCGATGAGGTCAAGAAACTTGCCGAGAGGACCGGCAACTCGACGGCGGAGATCGCCGACATGATCGGCAACATCCAGAAAGAGGTCAACCGGGCTGTGGACGCAATGGAAGACGTGAAGAAGAAGGTTTCCTCAGGCACCGCCCTCTCTGAGCAGGCCGGCGAAGCCCTCAACAATATTGTCAACAAGGTTGACGACCTGCAGCTAATGGTCCAGCAGATCGCTTCAGCGACGGAAGAGATGACGGCGACATCAGAAGGCATCAGCAAGGACATCGACTCCATCGCCACCATATCAAAGGAAACATCGTCCGCGTCGAGCCAGGTCTCGCACGCATCCGATGAACTCGCCCGCCTGTCCGTCAGCCTTCAAGGCGTCGTCAGGGAATTCTCCGTCTGAAAAGAACCAGGAATGGAAACCAGCCGGCCGGCGTGCCCTCAGGGCGCGCCGGTTGCTTCTTTTATGGAGTCGTATGTGACGTCCACAAGCTCCTTGAGAGTTTGGGCGTCTATTGAGGGGGGCGGCATAAGGACAATGACGTCCCCGAGGGGCCGGATTATAACGCCCCGTTTTCTCGCCGCCAGGGTGACCTTCTGGCCCATCTTTGCAGCGGCTGGATAAGGCCTCCTGGTCTTCCTGCTCTTTACAAGCTCAATGCCGACCATAAAACCTCTTTGCCGGACGTCCCCCACGTTGGGTAGATCTGAGAAGCGCTTCAGTTCGTCGGCAAGCAGGGTTATTTTGTCCGCCATCAGCTCTATGGTGCGTTCCCTTTCGAAGATCGCCAGGTTCTCGAGGGCGACGGCACACGCCACCGGGTTACCCGTGTAAGTATGGCCATGGAAGAAGGTCTTGCATTCGTCGAACCGTCCGAGAAAGCCGTCGAAGACCTCTTTCGTCGTCACCGTCGCCGCGAGCGGCAGGTATCCCCCCGTGATTCCCTTGGCGAGACAGAGGAAATCGGGTTTGATCCCTTCCTGTTCACAGGCGAACATGGTTCCCGTGCGGCCGAACCCGGTGGCCACTTCATCGGTGATGAAATGAAGCCCGTTGTCCTTTGCTATCCTCCAGACCTTTCCCAGGAAACCATCCGGCTGGGTGAGCATCCCGGCCGCCCCCTGCACGAGCGGTTCGATAACGACGGCGCAGACCTCGTCCCTGTGTTTCCTCACGGTACGCTCAAACTCTTCCACGCAGGCCATACCGCAGGAACCCCGCTCAAGCTTCAGGGAACAGCGGTAACAATAGGGAGACGGCGCCTTGTACGACCTGAAGAGAAGAGGCCTGTAGACCTTGTGAAAAAGGTCGATGCCGCCGATGCTCACGGACCCTATGGTGTCTCCGTGGTAGCCGTTCGTGAAAGATATGAAACGTTTCCTTTTCTTTTCTCCCCTTTGCTGCCAGTACTGATAGGACATCTTGATCGCGATCTCCACGGACGTCGACCCGCTATCCGAATAGAAAACCCTCTGGAGATTTCCCGGCACGATCGCAACAAGGCGCTTTGCCAGAACTACGGCGGGAACGTTGGCAAGTCCAAGGAGCGTCGAATGGCACAGCTCCTTCGATTGCCTTTCTATGGCATCTGTGAGCTCTTTGCGGCCGTGTCCATGAACGAGAACCCACAATGAAGAGACACCATCGATGTAGCGCCTTCCTTCGACATCCACAAGATAGAAGCCTTCGCCGCGTTCGATGATGAGCGGCTCGCTGTCCATGTAATCCATCATCTGGGTAAAGGGATGCCAGATGTAACGCTTATCCCAATCTTTGAGTTCCTCGCTGCTGTACATGCTCTTTTGCTCCTCTGGATATAGAAAATCGTTCAAACCGCTTGAGCCGCTTGAACGTTAGAAGAATTCATCTCTCCTGCTTTTCGTTTCAAACCGTCTTTCGCCTTTGTTCTCCGGTCTTTCGATATACCTCTTTCGTCTTCCTTCTTTCATCTCTATCCACTCAACAGGTCGTCGATAAAGCCCTCTGTATCGTCATCCCGGACTTGATCCGGGATCCAGAGGTTTTCCTTAGCCCCGCGTATCTCCTGGATTCCGGCCTTCGCCGGAAGGACGACATAACACGAGTCAGACTCGAAAACCAACTTTGTCAACAGCCTGTCAAGCGATTCAAGCTGCTGCAGCCATTTCTGGTTCCTTCCGCTCTAACAGTTCTAACGGTCCCCGTCAGGGGACCAGTTTCATTCTCCTTCCCGCCGCCGTTATCGCTTCGATGGCCGAATCCATTTGCTCTTGCGAAAAACCTCTCACCACGGTGAGCCTCAGTCTCGATGTACCCGTGGGGACCGTGGGAGGCCGGATGGCTTGCAGGAAGAAACCCTTTGTCATAAGCATCTTCTGCATTTTCACAGCATCGGCGTCCTTCCCCACAACGATGGGGATGATGGGGCCCACACTCTCCTTGAGGTCGAAACCGGCGCCCAGGAGCCCTGATCGCATGTAATCGATGTTGTGCCAGAGTTCATCCTTAAAAGACAGGTTCCCGTTGACAAGGTCGAGTGCCGCCTGCGACGCCGCCAGAGCGGCGGGTGGCAGGGCCGTCGTGTACATGAAGGTCCGCGCCCTGTTGACAAGATAGTCTATGACGACAGGGTCGGAAAGCACAAAGGCGCCGAAAGACCCCATGGCCTTGCCGAATGTGGCCATGTGGATATCCGCCGCCCCCTTGAGGCGCCAGTGCTCCTCGACGCCGCTTCCCCCTTTTCCGAAGATACCCGTTCCATGGGCATCATCGACGATGGCGTAAAAACCGTACCGGTCCCTGAGTTCCATGATCTCCGCCAGAGGGGCCATATCGCCGTCCATGCTGAAGATCGATTCCGTGATAACAAAGGAATTGCCCCGCGCCGCGTGCTTCTTCAGTTTTCGTTCCAGATCGCCCGTGTCCCGATGCCTGTAGATGACCTTTTTCGCATAGGAAAGGCGCATTGCATCAATGAGGCTGGAATGATTCAGTTCGTCGGTGAAAATTACATCCCCTTTGCCTGGAATCGTTGACACTATGCCGATATTTGCCATGTAGCCCGTGGGAAATATGAGACCCTTCCTGTAACCTTTGTAGCGGGCGGCGGCCGATTCGAGTCTTTCGTAAAGGTCGATGCTCCCCGATACGCTTCGTGATGAACAGGTGCCGGTGCCGTAATCTGCGACGGCTGACCTCGCCGCTTCCATCACTGCCGGGTGGAGGTGAAGCGAAAGATAGCTGTTGGAACAAAGATTGAGGTATTCCCTGCCATTATGGACGATCGTAGCGGGGCACAGAGGGCGAACGTAGCGTATGCTCCGGTAATTGCCCTGTCCCCGTATCTCCTTCAGCATCGATGCGAGTCTGTTCTTCATTCCTGCTGGCCCCCCGACTGCTATTCACCAATAATCAGTCAACGGTTACGACTAATCGGTTAACTTCATAAACAAAAAATCAGGGTGGAATGCATATCCACCCTGATCTCTATCTCTTCGTAAGATTAGCCCTTGATAACCCTGGGGAGGATCATCTGGTGCTGCGGGCAAATCGATTTCGGGTTAGCATAGGCGCAGTTCGCAAATGCTACGAAATACTTCCTGAGGTCTGCAAATTTCACGACCTCGTCGACAAGGCCTTTCTTCGCACAATAGGAAGGCCGTGACATGTCGTAGTAATGCTTGACGGTCTTGTTCATGTTGTCGATAACCGGCCCAAGCGGCTTGCCTGCGTCTTTCTCTTTTACGAGGCGTCTGGCAAAGCTGGCAACTGCCGCGGTCTCGCCGTGCATGACGTAGATCTCCGTCGTCGCCGTGCCGAGGGTGAAGCAGTTGTTGTTGTTTGCCTGCGGGCCGGCCATGATGTAGTGGGCGGCTGCGGTGCCTTTCCTCAGAACGATGGTCATCATGGGAAGGTCGCTCTGTTCGATGGAGTAGATGAGCGCCTGGCCGAGGCCGAGGAGCTCCGCTTTCTCGGCGATGTCGCCAACGTCGATACCCGATGTATCCTGAACCCAGATCATGGGGACCCTGTCTCTGCCGCAGAGGCTTACGAACTCGTTGACCTTGATGAGGCCTTCACGATAGAACTTGCCGCCGATGCCGGGGTACGGGGCATATGACGGGTAACCCTTGGGAAGCATACCCTGCCGGTTCGCGACTATGCCGATGAGGAAGCCATCGACCTTGACAAGACCCGTGTAGAGTTCGGGGCCGAACCCGGGCCGGAATTCCATGTGTTCGCTGTTATCGACAAGGCGGGACATGAACTGCTCCGCGTCGTACACCATCTTCTGGTTGAATGACACGATGCTGTAGAGGTCTTCCGCCGGGAACTTCGGCTCCGCCGGTTTTGCGACCCTGAAGAAACCCGGATCGTAGTAAGGAAGCTTCGTGACCCAGGTCTTCAATGAATCGAGGAGGCTTTCTTCCGACGGATGGACTTCGCGGAAGAAACCTGTATGGTCGTAGTGGATCTCAACCCTGCCGGGAGGCACGGCTTTGAATTTCTTGGTGGCTTCGATTATCTGTTCGGCCATATTTTCATCGAAGAAGCCCTTCGGTGCCATGCCGCTGACGATGCCAGCGCCGCCGACAGCTATATTACAGTTTTTGTGTGCAAGAAGCAGTGTCGGAGAGATGCCCTGGTAGCCGCCGCCTGCGGGGTTTGTCCCATAAATAACTGCGAGTACCGGAATGCCCAGTTTATTGAGTTCGGCATGACGGAAGAACGTTGTGCCGCTGCCGCGCCTGTTCGCATACATCCTTTCCTGCTCGGGAAGCTTCACGCCGCTGCAGTTGACGAGCCATACGAGGGGGCAATGCAGTCTTTTCGCGATATCCGTGACCCTCAGGATGTTGTGAGGCTGGCCCGCAATCCATGCGCCCGCCATGACCTTGTTGTCAAAACCGATGATCACACACCATCTTCCGTTAATCCTGCCGAGACCGTCCACAACACCGGTTGTCCCTGATTCCTCATCCATGGGATCGTACAGCATGTGGAGCGGAGCCCATGTTCCGGGATCGACAATGTATTCCAATCTCTGGTGAACTGTCCATTCACCTCGTTTGTTCAATGTCTCCTGGGCCAGGCCGGCCTTTTTAGCCTTATCGATAAGTTCCTCGATCTCTTTCTCAACGGCTCTGATCTCCTCAGCGTTCTTGGCGTTCACCTTAACCGGCTTATTCCATTCCTGCATTTTTTCAAAATACGGTCTCATTTATTACCTCCGATGGCTGTAGGAATTTGTAACTGTTTTCACAATTTTAATTTTTTTTCAGTACTTTGTCAACACAAAAGGCTTGGTGTTTTCACAGAAAACACCGGATCCGGGATTCTGGATCAAGGGGTAAGATGGACCGGAATTGGGAATTGAGGAAGATGGATCCAGCCGCGGGTGCGCGAAAAACGCTGGGATTCGGGGCCTGAGACATATAGTCTTTCTGTGACTCCGGAACCCTAGAAATGCTTTTTGAGCGACACCCTTATGATGACATACAGGATAATGATCGCGCCGATTATCACAAGATATTTCATTGCATACCCATCGTTTCCCGTCCCCCGCAGATCGCCTAGTGCTTGAAAAGCCGCTGGCCGGCGAAGACCATTGTGACGTCCTGCTCGTTGCAGGCCTCTATCACCTCGTAGTCGCGTTCCGAGCCACCGGGCTGAATAACGCCCCGGGCCCCTTCCTTAATGGCGGCATCCACCCCGTCCCTGAAGGGGAAGAAACCGTCGGAGACAATAACGGAACCCTGGAGCCCCGCATTCTGTTCACGCGCGTGGATGTCGATCGCAATGAGGTCCTTCATGTCCCTCTGGCCCCGGGAGGCTTCAAGCTTGAAGACCGCATAGGGCACCCCGTACTTCCTGAAGACCTCGGTGTCGGCGAACTTCTTGTAGGCCTTGAAAACAGCGATCTCGACAACGCCCACCCTGTCCTGCTCTCCCGTGCCTATGGCAACGGTTGCCTCATCCTTCACGAAAAGCGCGGAATTGGAGCTCACCCCCGATTCCACGTACCAGCCGAAGAGCATGTCGCGATATTCGTCGTCCGCGGGCATTCTCTTTATCTTGTATGTTTCACCCTTATAGACAGCCTCGGCTGGCTTCAGGTCATCCTTCCCTTTGATCCTGAAGGGCTGCGATTCCTGCATGATCAACCCGCCATCCATGAGCGATTTGAAGTCTATCGTTCTTTTCGTCTTGAAGGCGCTGAGGCGCTCTATCTCTTTGATCTGCATAAGCCGAAGGTTCTTCCATTTCTTGAGAATGTCTATGGCTCCGCCCTCAAAATCCGGGGCGCAGACCACCTCGAAGTAATAGGGCACCATGGCTTTGGCTGTTTCTATGTCGAGGGTCCTGGTGAATACGACAGCGCCTCCGAAGGCGGCTATCCTGTCGCACCAGAAGGCCTTTTCGAAGGCCTCCGCTGATGTCGGGCCGTATGCCGCTCCGCTGGGGTTGTTGTGCTTCATGATGGCGCAGGCCGGCTTCTGATCGAGGAATCTCAGGATATTCAAGGCATTGTCCACGTCCGTCAGGTTGATCTTCCCCGGGTGTTTCCCCACCTGCAGCATGTCCTTTTCGGTAACCCTGCTCACAAGGCCCGTTTCGGCGTCGAAGAATCTTGCATCGCCCAGGGTGATATTCCCGTTTATCAGCTGGTACATCGCGGATGGCTGATCGGGATTCTCGCCGTAACGCAAACCCCGCTCGACATCGCATTTCTCGTCGGCGTCAAAGATGTTCCAGACCTTTTTCTTATAGATAAGCACCTGTCCACCGAGATCTATCTTGATGGTGTCAGGAAAATTGTCCTTGACGATCTTCTTGTACATCCCCTTGATGTCTTCCACAGCACACCCCTTTTTTTAAGCTAATGACCAGGGCAACGGATAATTGGTCATTTTTCCTTTAAAGTCTTTAGTATTATCGCGATCACACTTTCCACATCCAGACCCTGACTTGCCAGCACCTCGTCCGTATCGCCCGATGCCCCGTAGGAGGTGGCACCAAGGGAAATGAAGGCGCCCCTGAATCCGAGTTTCAGGAGAGATCCGGTGATGACGGGAACGATTCCGGTCTTGACGTTGTGGTCCTCATAGGTAACGATGCAGGGCAGAGCGGCCAGTTTTGCCATCATGGTCTCGTCGGCCTCGTCCACGCAGGGCATGTTCACCACCGCAAAGGTCTTTCCCGTCCCGGTAAGCTTCTCTCTTGCGGCAAGTGCCTTTGAAACAAGTCCTCCATAGGTTATGATGGCACCGTCCGTTCCATCAGCCATGAGGTCCATCTTTCCGTATTCGAAAAGGTAATCGCCGGCAAAGCAGGCTTCCCCATCCTTCCCGTACATAACCGGCCAGCGGTTGCGCCCCATCCCGACAAAGAAATTTCCCGGCCTTCCCGCCACGTAGCGGATGACCCGGTCCGTCTGGTTGGGGTCGCAGGGAACGATCGTCCTTGCCCGGTACATCCCGCGGGCAAGACCGATATAATCGATACACTGATGGGTCTTTCCGTCGGGACCGACGTCAAGGCCCACGTGGGTGATGGCCGTCTTCAGATTCGTGGCGTTGATGTCATTTATGCGCTGCTGGTTGTAGGTCTCATCGATGCCGAAGACACCAAAGTCCGCAAAAAAGGTGAGCACGCCTTTGGCCGACAGGGCTCCCGCCACGGTCGCCGTATTATGCTCCTGGATGCCGCCCTGAAAGAAATAGTCCGGATAGGCCTTCGCAAAATCGGCCGTTTTGACCGAGCTTGCCAAATCGCAGTCGAAAGCGCTTACAGGGCGTCCATGAGGGATGTTCTTGTCCCCCATGTCCTTTAACGCCTTCCCAAAGGCACTGCGGTTGTCGACCTTGTCGGATTCCTGGTATGTGAAGGGCGCACCGGCATCGATCTGAAGGTCGTATTCCTCGCGAGACAGCTGGAACGTCCATTTTCCCTTTCTCTTTTCCCTGTAATAGTCGAGTTTGTCCTCCAGACCGAGGATGCCCATGGCTTCCTTGTACTCCGCCTCGCTGACGGGGCTGCCATGGAATTTCTCCTTGTTCTCCATGAAAGGGACCCCGTTGCCCATGACCGTGTTGGCGATGATGCACACCGGGTTCTCGACTGCCCTGGCCTTCTTCATGGCACCGTATATCTCCTGATGATCGTGGCCGTTGATCTCGATAATATCCCATCCGTCAGACAGGTAGTTCTCTACGATGTTCTGAGGCATGATGACGTCGGTGCTGCCGCTGATCTGCAGTCTATTGAAGTCCACCAGAACGGTTATGTTCGTAAGGCCGTATTTCACGACAAGCCGCCGCGCTTCGGAGATCTGTCCCTTCTGCTGTTCACCGTCGCCCATAAAGACGTACACGTGCGACGAACTGCCGCGCATCTTCGAGGCGATGGCAAAACCTGCGCCGGCCGACAGGCCCTGACCGAGGTTGCCGGTAGACCACCTGATAAAAGGTATGCCGTTGACCACGTGGCCTTCGAAGGGACTGCCCGTCTTCCTGAAAAAGGCAACGACCTCTTCGATGGGCATATGGCCGAGACGGGCAAGGCTTGCATATACCCCCGGGGACGTATGGCCGTGGCTTATCACGATCTGGTCGGCGTCCTCCCCCGTGAGATCCGCCTGGGAAAAGACGGTCAGGTAAAGGTCGAGGGATGACATGGACCCGCCGGGGTGGCCTGTACCGGCCAAACGGGTCATGGTTATAATATCGCCCCTGGCAAGTCGTGACAGTTCGTTCAAGTCCTGGATCTGCTTCTCCGTCAGTTTTTCCGAATCAAACATCTTATCTTCCTCCCATGGAGTAATAATCACAGTCTTCACGCAGGAGACAGGGCGAACAGTCGGGTTTCTTCGCCTTGCAGACATATCTCCCGTGGAGTATCGAAAGAAGAGAGAAAGCCATCCACCAGGGCATAGGCACCTCCCTTTTCAAGTCCTCTTCGATCTTTTCGGGGTCTTTGCCTGCTGTCAGCCCCAGCCTTCCGGCAAAGCGAGCCACGTGGGTGTCCACGATAACGCCCGGTTTGCTGTATGCAAGGCCGACTATCATGTTGGCCGACTTTCTGCCTATCCCCTTCACAGTCGCAAGGGTGTCTATATCATCGGGGACCTTCCCCTGAAATCTCTCGAGAAGCTCACCGGCGATGTTCTTTATGCTCTTCGCCTTGTTCCGGTAAAAACCGGTGGGCCGGATGTCCTCTTCAAGCTCGGCCGGCGGGGCGTTGAGGTAGTCTTTCACCGTTTTGTATTTTCTGAAGAGGCCTTCCGTCACCGCATTGACCCTTTCGTCGGTGCATCGGGCGGAAAGAACCGTCGCAATGGTGAGTTCAAGCGGGTTCGTATAGGAAAGCTCCACCCGGGGCTCACCGTGCATTTCCTGGAGTTTATTCAAGACAGGGGCAATATTTTTTTTCATGTCAGAATTCAGGACAATTAGAATGTATCATTTATACCACTTACGCCGGGGAGTGTCCAAGGGAAAAGAATATCCTGCCCATCCGTCATTCCCGCGCGAGCGAGAATCCAGGAAATATGCGGGGATAGAAAAACCTCTGGCTCCCGGATCAAGTCCGGTATGACGACAAGGAAGAGCCTTCCCCGGCGCCCGGGCGATCCAGGCGGCTGCAGCGGTCTATCGCCGCCTCCGGTTTTGAAAGACCTTTTCTACTTCTTCCCTGGTTCGGGTATTGAGGATGTCCTTCTTTTCCTGCCACCCCTTTCTGGCAATGCCAACACCGTAGAAAACCTCGCTGAGTCCGGCGGTGCTGTGGGCGTCGGGATTGATCGAGATCATGACGCCCTTGCTCCTGGCGTATGGCAAATGCCGCCAGTCGATATCGAACCGGTAAGGGCTCGCGTTGAGCTCGATGATCACATGGCGCTTTGCGGCCTCGTCAATGACGGTCTTCATGTCGATACCGTAGCCCTCCCGCGACAGGAGCAATCTGCCCGTGGGATGGCCCAGCATCGTCATCCAGGGGTTATCCATGGCCGTTATGACCCGGGTGATCTGCTCATCGCCCTTGAGGTTGAAGTTCGAGTGGATGGAGGCAATGACAAAGTCAAAATGTCTCAGGATGTCGTCGTCGTAATCGAGACTCCCGTCGGGCAGGATGTCGCTCTCAATGCCTTTGAATATGTGGATATCCTCCCACTTTTCGTTGAGGCCGTCAATGTGTTCCCACTGTCTGAACAGGTCGTCCTTCTTGAGGCCCCCCGCATAATAGGCGCTCTTGCTGTGATCGGATATGCCGAGGTAGCAAAATCCCAGCTTCCTCGCCGCCTCGACCATATTTTCCACAGAATCGGAGCCATCGCTGAAATCGGTATGGATATGGAAGACCCCCCTCACGTCGGACTCTTCAACGAGTTCGGGGAGCATCCCCGATTGGGCGGCTTCGATCTCTCCCATGTCCTCGCGCATCTCCGGCGGTATGTATGCTAGTCCCAGCGCCTGATAGACATCTTTTTCGGAGCTGACAGCGATGGGCCGGTCGCCATCGAACAATCCGTATTCGTTGAGCTTCAGGCCTCTCTTTTTCGCGATGCCCCTGAGGTGCACATTATGTTCCTTGCTGCCCGTGAAATAGAGCAGCGCGCAGGGATATTCAGCAAAACTCACCACGCGGAGGTCCGCATCGACCCCCGAGATAAGTCGGCAGGACGTCTTCGTTTCACCCGCAAGGTAGATCTCCTCGATGCCGGGAAGGGTTGTGAACGCCAGCGATATCGCCTCCCTGTCGTCCCCTGCCGCAAGGATGTCCATGTCTTTGACGACCTCCTTTCTTCTGCGGATGCTCCCGCAGACCTCAACAAGACCCGAGGAAACCAACCCCCTAAGCCTATCGCGAATGGCGGCCGCATCGGGATAAACATCCCCGAAAAGATGCTCCCCCTTGTGTCTCTTGATAAATTCGACGCCCTTCAGGATCTTTTCCTGCGTTTTCTCGCCAAAACCGGGAAGGTTCACAAGACGGTTCTCGCGGCAGGCATATTCCAGTTGACCCACATTCGTAATGTGCAGCTCTTCGAAAAGAACCTTTATTTTTTTGGGCCCCAGATTCGGAACCCCGGTGAGTTCGAGAAGCGATTCGGGGACCTCGCTTTTGAGCTCCTCATAGTAATCGATCTTTCCCGTAACCATGTATTCGGTGATCCTTGCGGCAATTGCCTCGCCAATCCCCTTGATCTCCCGAAGCCGTCCCTCAGAGACGATCCGGTCCAGATCCTCAACGTTCTTCGACACCGTCTGTGCCGCGTTCAAATAGGCACGGGACTTGAACGGGTTTTCGCCCTTTATCTCCAGAAGCATCCCGATCTTTTCAAGAATGGTGACGATATTTCCCGCCGGCATGGTTATAATCGTAATGTCGGTCGACCGACCTGTCAATTCAATTCTTACCGCGACGCATCTTCCGTGATGCCTCACTTGCGGGTTGACCCTTGGCCCCCGTTAGTCCTTGCAATTGCTTCGTTCTTCGGGTATTCTTGCACATAAAGGAAAGATCGTGCCCGCTAAGAAAAAAGCCCTCTACTACACTGAACCCCTCTTCGACGAGCTTAAAAAGGATTATTGCTATGTCTGCGGCCAGCGCATAAAAGAGAATGAGGGTCTCTACGTGGGCAACAGGACCTGGCGACACAAAAAATGTAAACCTGGCAGCGCCCACTGGCTGCGAAGCCCCCTCGCCAAAGACGAAACAACCTTCACCATTTACAAACCCTAACGAACAACGTTCCTTCTACAGGCCCGCAGCGCTCATAAGGCCTATTGCACCCATACGACCCGTTTTCGAAAATAAGAAACTTTTCCGCAAAAAAAAGGCGCCCTTTTCGGGGCGCCTTTCTCATTGTCTTGAACTGCGTCTTTTTTCTACTCCAGCGTCTCGTCACCGATCCTCATTCCGTAGAATGAACGGTAGATGAAAATGAGGGCGATGAGGAAGAAGATGCCACCGAGGACGGATTTCAATGTCTGAGACTGAATCGTCACCGCGATCTCCGTTGCAAGGAGACCGAAGAGAGTCGTAAATTTGATAACGGGGTTCATGGAAACCGAAGAGGTGTCCTTGAAGGGGTCGCCAACGGTGTCGCCGACAACCACTGCTTCGTGAAGCGCCGTCCCCTTTTCCTTCAGGTCGACTTCAACAATCTTCTTGGCATTGTCCCACGCGCCGCCGGCATTGGCCATGAAGATGGCCTGATAGAGGCCGAAGAATGCAATCGCGATGAGATAGCCGATGAAGAAGTAGGGGTTGAAAAAGGAGAGCGCGAGGGCCATGAAGAAGACAACGATGAAGATGTTCCACATGCCCTTCTGGGCGTACTGTGTACAGATCTTCACGACTTCCTTGCTGTCCTCGATGGAGGCTTCCACCTTATCAAGATTGATGTTCTTCTTGATGAACACAACGGCGCGATATGCACCGGTGGTGACAGCCTGCGTTGCCGCGCCCGTGAACCAGTAGATGACGGCGCCGCCCATGAGGAGGCCAAGAATAATTGTAGGCTGGACAAGGCTCAAATGGGCCACAACGTTGCCGTACATGTTCTCGAGGAGAATGATGATACCGAAGACCATGGTGGTCGCACCGACGACAGCGGTACCGATGAGAACGGGCTTTGCAGTTGCCTTGAAGGTGTTCCCGGCACCGTCCGCCTCTTCGAGATAATCTTTTGCCACGTCAAAGTTCGGATCAAAACCGAAATTCTTCTTGATGTCTGCTTTTATGTTCGGAACTGCCTCGATCCTGGAAAGCTCGTAGACAGACTGCGCGTTGTCCGAAACAGGGCCATAACTGTCAACAGCGATCGTCACGGGGCCCATGCCGAGGAAACCGAAGGCCACCAGACCGAAAGCGAAAACCGGTGCCGCAAATGCAAACTTCGCCGGCATAAGGGCGACGATCGAAGGATGCTGGGACACGAGATAGGAAATGAACATGAGAACGAGAATGGTCAGACCTTCCCAGAAAGCGGAGAAGTTACCGGCAACAAAACCGGAGAGAATGTCAAGGGACGCGCCGCCATGGCGTGCCGCGCTGACAACTTCCTGAACGTGGCGGGATTTGGTGCTCGTAAAGACCTTGGTAAACTCAGGGATCAGAGCGCCGGCGATGGTACCGCAGGAGATGATGACGGCCAGTGCCCACCAGAGCCCCGGGTACTGACTGGCACTCAGTTCTCCGAGGAGCATGTAGCTCGCCCAGAAGGTAACGATGATCGCAACGATCGACGTGATCCACACCAGGTTGGTAAGGGGCTGTTCGAAATCGAATTTTGTCTTTGAACCGTAAAGAGAAGAAGTGAGACCCCTGTTGATGAAATAGGAAACAAGGGATGTGAGGATCATGAGGATACGCATTGCGAAGATCCAGATGATCAGGGTGCCGGACATCATGGGATTTGCCGCAAGCGCCAGGGCGAGGAAGGCTACCAGGGCAACGCCCGTAACGCCATAGGTCTCGAAACCGTCCGCGGTGGGACCGACGCTGTCGCCGGCATTGTCACCGGTACAGTCGGCGATAACACCGGGGTTCTTCGGGTCGTCTTCGGGAAGCTTGAAGACGATCTTCATGAGGTCGCTGCCAATATCGGCGATCTTCGTGAAGATGCCGCCGGCGATCCTGAGTGCACTGGCGCCAAGAGACTCACCGATGGCAAAACCGATGAAGCTGGGGCCAACGAGTTCTTTCGGAAGGAAAACAAGGATGCAGATCATGAAGAAAAGCTCAACGCTCACCAGGAGGAGCCCAACGCTCATTCCCGAGGTCAGCGGGATGTTGACGACCTCAACCGGCCTGCCCCGAAGGGACGCAAAGGCCGTCCGCGAGTTTGCCCAGGTGTTGATCCTCATGCCGAACCATGCAACTCCGTAGGAACCGAGGATACCGAGGATGGAACAAACAAGGATGATGGCCATGTTGCCAAAAGGAGCATGGGACAATCCCATGAAGTAATACACCATACAGACCGCGATCAGTACCCAGAGAATGAAGAGGAACTTGCCCTGCTGGGCGAGATAGGACTTACATGTTTCCCAGATTACCGCGGAAACATCGAGCATGCACTTGTGGGCAGGCATGTTCTTCGTCTGTTTTGCCTGCATGACGGAAAAGATCAGCCCGACAAAGCAAATGATGATACCGAAATACATGATGCTTACGCCGCTCACGGCACTGCCGAAGAGATTAAACGTTACCGTCGAAAGATCCGGCAGTACGATGTCCGCTTCACCGGCAAACGCCGGCAAGGCGACAAGCATAAACATCAATAATAATAGTGCGGTGCTTAACCCTTTTTTGACACTCATCTATGACCTCCTTTGAGATGAATAATAAATAACCATAATTACCTGGAACGGTATGGATTGGCTTTCTATATTAAACATTTTCTATTTCGATTGTCAACGAAACATAGGAAAAAATTCACAATACCGGCCTCAAATGCGTTGAAGCTCCTTCTTCTGTGAAAACAAAAGGTTGCAAGGGAAAATAGAAATTGGAAAAGTTATTGCCTGCCCGACTCTCTCTCCCGGGTTCTCACACTCTGAACCTGCTGACGATATCTTCGAGATCGCTTGAGAGCTTCGCCAGTTCCCCCGACGCCTGAGCGGTCTGCTCCGAACTCACCGATGTCTCGCGGGAGACGGCCGCGATCTGTTCAATGTCCCGGTTGATCTCCTCCGACGTGGCGCTCATCTCGTCCGTTGCCGATGCGATCTGCTGCACCATTCCAAGAAGGTCGTCGACGCTTGCCACGATGACCCGGAGAGAGTCTCCCGCCTTTCCGGAAAGATCGACGCCTGTCTCGACCTTTTTTGCGACGGTGTTCATCGTCATCACCGCCCGTTCAACATCGTTCTGGATTGCATTGATCATGCCGCCGATCTCGGAGGTCGAATTTGCTGTCCGCTCCGCCAGCTTGCGCACCTCGTCCGCGACGACCGCGAAACCCCTGCCCTGGTCACCTGCACGGGCGGCTTCAATGGCAGCATTGAGCGCCAGCAGGTTCGTCTGGTCCGCGATATCGTCGATGACGTTGACGATCGCGCCTATCTGGTTCGAACGCTCGCCAAGGGTCTTTATCGACTCGGCGGAGCCATCGACGGTCCGGGCTATCTCTTCCACTTCCCTGGTGGCCTGGTTGACGATCTCTTCCCCTTCCTTGGCTATCTTCGCGGCATTCGCAGCGGAATTCGCTATGCTGTTCGTGTTCCGCGCGATGTCCACGACCGTCTGTGACATCTCCACGGAGGCCGCCGCGACCTGGGATGACCTGTTGGCCTGCTCTCCGGAGCCCTTCGACATCTGGTCTGCGCTGGCGCTGAGTTGAACACCCGCGGAGGAGATGCTGGCCGCGGCCACTTTGAGATTGCCGATGACCTCGCGCCACTTCTCCACCATCTCCTTGGCCGCCTTCATTTCGTCGCCGAACTCATCCTTTCTGTCCGTGGGGACCTCGATGGTGAGATTTCCCTTCGCCATGGCCCTGACGGCCCGCGTGTTGCCCCTGATGGGGACAACGATGCTTCGCGTTATCGTGATGGAAAGGATGATGCCCAGAAGGAGCGCGAATATGCCGAAGACGATGAGGACAACAGTATAGCGCTTGTTGTCCTGGCGTATCGAAAGGAATTGGCCGCGGACATTGTCCTCCTGGTATCGGATGATGGATTGCAGGCTTGTGATCATGTCTTTAGACACAGCCTTGCTGTCGTTGAGATATACCTCGATCGCCTTCGCATGCTCCTTGTTCGTCGCATATTCGATGAGCCTGTCGTTTGAATCGCGCGCCCTCTCGTGCAGTGCCTTGTAGCGGGTGATGATCTCTTTCCCCTTCGGGTCCTGTTCAAGCTTCTCGAGGCTGCCCAGGGCGGCGCCATAGGCCTGCCGCATCCGGGAGAGGTTCTCCTTTTCCGCCTCGATGACTGCGCCGTCAGTGGTGAAAGCAATGACGCCCATCGAACTGTAGGCCTTGTAGATCACCCCCATGACCGTATTGGCAAGGACCGTCTTCTCGAGGGCCGTCTCGACGATATGACCCGCTTTACTGTCCACGCCGTGAATGATCTTGAAACCCAGCAGGGCCATGAGCACTATGATGATCATGAAAACGCTGAAACCAATGCCGAGACGTTTGCCTATCCTGATATTCTGAAAGAAACGCATGCCTCCCCCCTTCGTCGCACCGTCTGGAATTTGGAATATTCTATATTAAATTAAGTTCCTGATTTTATATCAAGAAGTTTCTTGCGCCCCAATGATGGGGCGACTGGTCAAAGACCTACACCATCAAGAGCGCTGCCGCAAAACTTGCAGTCGCCGCCTTTCAGATTGTACTCCGTGACCGCGTACCCGTAACGCCCTATGACCGTCTTGTGGCAGTTGTGGCAATAGGTGTCCTCTCCCCCGGAACCAGGTATATTGCCCTGGTAGACATAGCGGAGCCCTTCATCGATGCCTATCTGCCGGGCCCGTGCAAGGCTCTGCGGACTCGTCGGCGCCGCATCAAGGAGTTTGTATGTGGGATAAAAGGCGCTGACATGCCAGGGGGTTTCCACACCGAGGTCCTTTGCGATGAATCGTGCTATGGACCTCAATTCTTCCTCGCTGTCGTTGTGTCCCGGTATGATAAGCGTCGTCAGTTCTATCCAGATCCCGAGTTCCTTGTGCAGCCGTATCGTATCGAGGACCCCGGAAAGCTTCGCCCCGCAGATGTCCCTGTAAAACGATTCGTTGAAGCCCTTCAGATCGATGTTGGCTGCGTCGAGATAGGGTGCGATGGCCCGAAGAGGGGCCTCTTCGATATATCCGTTGGTCACGAAATTGTTCGCTATCCCCTTTTCCCGGGCGATGCGGGCTATATCAAAGGCATATTCGAAAAAAACGGTCGGCTCGGTGTAGGTGTAAGAGATGCTGTTGCATCGTGCTGCTGCGGCTTGCGTGACCATCTCCCCGGCCGTGACCTTCTCACCGAACACCCTCTTCTCCTCGCGGGGACCCTGGGAAATGTCGTGATTCTGACAATGAAGACAGCGAAAGTTGCACCCCGCCGTAGCCACCGAGAAGGCGCGCGAGCCGGGGTAAAAATGATACAGGGGCTTTTTCTCTATGGGATCGACATGATAAGCGCAGGGAAGACCATAAACAAGACTGTAGAGTGTGCCGCCCCTGTTCTCCCTGACGCCGCATACACCCCTTTTCCCATCGGCTATGACACAATTATGGCGGCACAGAAAGCAATGCAGGGTCTTTTCGTCCTTTTTTTCATAGAACGAAGCCTCCTTCATACCTCATACCTTTTTTCCAAAAATGGCCTCAACGACATCGTCCATCGTCTTCGCGGAAAGGAAGGTGATCTTCTTCTGCACATAGCTGGGTATCTCGACCAGTTCATGAGCATTTTCGTGGGGTATAAGGACCTTTTCCATCCGGTTGCGCAGGGCGGCAAGGGTCTTTTCCTTGAGGCCGCCGATGGGAAGGACCCTGCCGGTCAGGGTGATCTCTCCCGTCATCGCTATCTTTCTGTTGATGGGGCGCCCGGTAATGGCGCTTATCATGGCGACGGCCATGGTAATGCCGGCTGACGGGCCATCCTTTGGGATTGCGCCCTGGGGGACGTGTATGTGCATTTCCAGGTCATCGAAAATGCCTCCCCCGATGCCGAGGACCTCCGCCTTGGATTTGATATATGTCAGGGCGGCCTGGGCCGACTCTTTCATCACGTCGCCCATGTTCCCCGTGAGGGTCAGTTCCTTCTTGCCCTTGCGGCAGGAAGCCTCTACGTAGAGGACATCACCGCCGAACTCCGTCCAGGCAAGACCGCTCGCCACACCTATGTAGTCCTGTTCCGTCTGGCTGTCCGGCAGATACTTGACGGGCCCCAGAAAATCGTTGAGATTCTTTGGCGTCACGACCACCTTTTTCTTGTCGCCCTCCGCCACCCTTCTGGCTACCTTGCGGGCAACCATGGCTATCTCCCTTTCGAGATTCCTCAGTCCCGCCTCCCGGGTATACTCCCCCACGATCTTTTCCATCCCCTTGTCGGTTATATTCAGCCGGGCGCTCGTGAGACCATTTTCGGAAAGCTGTTTGGGGATGAGGTAGCGCTTCGCTATCTCCAGCTTTTCCTGCTCCGTATATCCCGGGATATCGATGACCTCCATCCTGTCACGAAGAGCCGACGGGATGGTGTCCATCTGGTTGGCGGTGGTGATGAACATGACCTTCGACAGATCGAAGGGAACATTGAGGTAGTGATCGCTGAAGGCGTTGTTCTGCTCGGGGTCGAGCACTTCGAGGAGCGCGCTTGCGGGGTCCCCGCGAAAGTCGTTGCCGATCTTGTCAATCTCGTCCATCATGAAAACAGGATTGTTCGTCCCGGCAAGCTTTATGTACTGGATGATCCTTCCCGGCATGGAACCCACATATGTCCGCCTGTGGCCGCGGATCTCCGCCTCGTCCTTCATACCGCCCAGCGATATACGGGAAAACTTGCGGCCTATCGCCCGTGCGATGGATTTGCCGAGCGATGTCTTGCCGACACCCGGCGGCCCGACAAAGCACAGGATAGGACCTTTCATGTCGGCCTTGAGCTTCATGACGCTCAGGAACTCGAGAATGCGGTCCTTTACCTTCTCCAGATCGTAGTGATCCTTGTCCAGGATCCCCCGCGCCTTCTTTATGTCGATGTTGTCCTTCGTCGACTTGCTCCAGGGGAGTTCGACGAGCCATTCCAGGTATGTCCTCACCATCGTAGATTCAACGGCGTCGGGGTGCATCATGTCGAGACGTTCCAACTGCTTCTTGGCTTCCTTTTCCACCTCTTTGGGCATCTTTGCCTTCTTGATGCGCTTGCGCAGTTCCTCGACCTCCTCGGTGCGCTCGTCGCCCTCGCCGAGTTCGGTGCGGATGGCTCGCATCTGTTCCCTCAGGAAGTATTCCCTCTGGGACTTGGACATCTCCTCCTTGGCCTGGGAGAGTATCTTCGCCTGCATGTTGAGGAGCTCGATCTCCTTGCCGAGGATCTCCGAGAGTTTCCTCAGGCGCTCGACGGGATCGACGATCTCCAGAACCTCCTGGGCCTTGTCGACATTCAACCCCAGGTTTGCGGCAGCTATGTCCGCGAGCCGTCCTGGTTCGTCTATGGTGTCGAGGACCATGAGGATGTCGGGAGGGACCATCCTGCCCATGGAGACCACCTTCTCCATCTCTTCCTTCACGTAGCGCATGAGCGCCTCTATCTCCAGGGTGATCTCCGTGATGATGGGCTCTTCCACGGGGGTCAACCTGACCAGAAAGGTAGGGGTCTCCTGAATGTACTCTTCGATCCTTGCCTTCCTCAAGCCCTGGATGAGCACCTTCACCCTTCCGTCGGGGAGCCTGAGCATGCGCATGATCTGCGACACGACACCTACCGTGTAGATCCTCTCGGGCAGAGGGTCTTCATCGGTGAGGTCCTTCTGCGCCGCTACCACGATGAGACGGTCCTGGGACAGGGACTTCTCGACGGCGTTGATGGACATGTCCCGCCCAACGAAAAGGGGCAGCAGGACGCTCGGGTACATTACCATGTCGCGTACCGGCAGAAGAGGTAAAATATCAGGTATATCTATATGTTCTAAATCAGTCATTCGCTTGGTGCCTCCGTTCTTTACGCCTTGAAGAAGGCCTGAAAGGCCCGGTACGTCTCAAAGATGTCGAGCTTGTTCGATAATTCGTAGGGTGAGTGCATGGTCAGAAGGGGCGCTCCGCAGTCGATGATGTCCATGCCGTAAACGGCGAGGTGTTTTGCCACTGTCCCCCCACCGCCTTCATCGATCTTTCCCAGTTCGCCTGTTTGCCAGATTACACCTTCCTTATCAAAAAGCCTGGCGATCTCGGCAACATACTCGGCATTTGCGTCGCTGGCGCCGACCTTGCCCATGTGCCCGGTGAACTTGGTCACGCACGGCCCCCGGCCAAGAAAGCAGGCGTTCTGCTTTTCGTGGACCTCCTGAAAGGTGGGATTCACTGCCCCATTCACATCGGCGGAAAGCGCCTTTGAGCGAAAAAGGATCCTCCTCATCAGGGCCTCGTCGGCCTTCACTCCCATCCCGGCGAGTATGTCGTCGAGAAATACATGGATAAAAGTGGATCTTATGCTGGTAGAACCTTCGGAGCCTATCTCTTCCTTGTCGGTGAATATGGCGAGACAGTGCCTGCGGGGGTCCTTCGCGGCGCACAAACCCTTGAGGAGAGTGTATGCCGAAACCCGGTCGTCCTGACCGTAGCCGCCAACCATGCTGCGGTCAACGCCCACATCCCTTGCCTTGAAGGCGGGCACCACCTCCAGTTCCGCGGTGATAAAATCATCCTCCGTCATACCGTAGGAGTCATTGAGCATTTTGAGCACATACTGCTTGACCGGTTCCTTTTCCGCCCCGGTAAGCGGCAGTGACCCAAAGAGAACGACAAGCTTTTCACCGTCGATCGCGTCGGCAAGCTTCTTCTCGTCCTGTATCTTTCTGGAGAGATGGGGCAGCAGGTCGTCGATGAGGAAAACAGGATCGTCCTCCTTCTCGCCTATGCACACATCAACGGATTCACCGTTCGCCTTCACGACCACGCCATGTATGGCCAGCGGAACCGCAACCCACTGGTATTTCTTGATGCCTCCGTAATAGTGGGTCCTCAGAAGCGCCAGGTCAACATCCTCATAGAGGGGGTTTTGCTTGAGGTCCAGCCGCGGTGCGTCGATATGGGCGACAACGATATTGAGCCCCTCCGAGATATCGCCGCTTCCCCGGACGAAAGCCATCACTTCCTTTGCACGGTTAACGGCAACGACCCGGTCCCCTGAGAAATCCCTGGAAAAGCCCTCATCTACGAGAGCGTCGGTTATATATCTGACGGCTTCCCGTTCAGTCTTGGCCTCGTCGAGGAAACCTTTGTAGCCTTCGGCGAAGGCGAATATCTCTTTTATCTCTTCTTTTGATCTTGATCTCCAGCCGGATTGTCTTTGCATGGGGTCCTTTCAGGGTATCAAAATAGCGCTGGCCGGTCAACCGGGGTCCCGGAACGAAAGAAATATGGTGGAGGCGGTGGGAATCGAACCCACGTCCAGAAAAGAAGGCTTCAGACAGACTACATGCTTAGTCAGCGTACTAGTTCTCGGACAGCAAAACACCCGCTGACGGGTTCCTTACTGCCCCAGCCTACAAGGTTTCGCCCGGCGCTATAGGCGTTACGCCGGACTATCCTGCTAAGATGACACCATACACGGACCTAGAAGCAGGAAGAAGATCCGGATGATGTAGCTGCTTTAGGCAGCTAGTGCGTACTCGTAAGAGTCTGCAGTTATGTTTAGTTCCGCTTGGGTACGGGTAAGCAGTAACCCGGCATGCCTCTCTGACCCTCACTTCCCTGTCGAAGCCAGTCGCCCCCGTCATCGTATTCTTTCCTCACGTTCCATGAGACGTTTCTCGTCCTTGCGCCTGATTCCCTCCCTTTTGTCGTAAAGTGTCTTCCCCTTTGCCAGTCCCAGTTCCAGTTTGGCCCTGTTTCTGCTATCGAAGTAAAGGGAAAGGGGGATCAGCGTATATCCCCTCTCTTTGACCTTGCCGATGAGCTTCATTATTTCCCGTTTGTGCATGAGCAGTTTGCGAGTCCTCTTCGGCTCATGGTTGTATATATTTCCACAGGAATACGGGCTGATATGAGCGTTCACGACGAATACCTCGCCGCCCTTCACTCTGGCGTAGCTCTCCTTGAGGTTCGCCCTGCCTTCCCTGAGTGACTTGACTTCAGTGCCCGTAAGGACTATCCCCGTTTCGAACTTTTCCTCGATGTGGTACTCGTGATAGGCCTTCCTGTTCGTGCAAACTACCTTCATAGGCTATAATATAACACAGATGAGGGGGAAAAGCGATGGTGCTCCCCCGGAGGCCGCCTGGCCAGAGTAATGACCAATAACCAACAACCCAAATGTTAAGACAGATCTCATGAACGGGACAAGAACAGTCGATTGAGAGATTTTCCTCGTCTGGTCATTGATTGTTGCTGAATTGGTTAACTGTCTGTTTTTCTGGTCATTGGAATTTGGTCGTTGGTTATTAGGTCTCTATAATGGGTATCTCTATGATGAACTTTGCACCTTTCGGTACGTTGTCTTCCACCCTGATCCTCCCATGGTGCTCGAGAATGATGGAGTGGACTATGGCAAGGCCAAGGCCGGTGCCGCCTTTGTCTTTCGTGAAATAGGGATCGAAGACCTTCTCCTTGTCCTGGTCGGGAACACCCCCGCCGCTGTCGGCGAACTCTATGGTGCCGGTGCGCTTCGCCCTGTCATATCGTGTGCGCACCGTGATAGTGCCCGCCTCGCCGTCTATCGCCTTGACGGCGTTGGTGATGAGATTGATAAAGGCCCTTTTGAGCCCATCGCGGTCCACCCTGACAAGAGGGACCTCCCCCGGATCGAAGTCTATCGAGATATTATGATAGAGGTTACGGTAAAGATCGAGGGTCTCGTCGACAATGGCGTTGATACTCTCGAGGGTCCTTGCCTGCGACGTGTGGGTCAGCTTGGTAAGCTCGTTCACTATATCCTTTATGTCAGCCACAGACCGTATGATGACCGACGTCGTCTCATCCAGGATATCTTTGTCGGGACCCGCAAAATTTGCCATAAGCTTCCTGCGGATGCGCTCGGCCGAGAGCACGATCGGGGTCAGGGGATTCTTGATCTCATGGGTCAGCTTGCGGGCCACTTCCTGCCATGTGGCAAGTTTTTCAGCACGTACCACATGGGTGATATCGTCAAAAGCTATGATGAAGCCGGCCACCCGGTTGCTTTCATCCTTGAGGGCCGTCAGGGATGCCCTGAGATAGGTGATGTCCTTTTTCAGGTTGAGTCTTAAATCCTTCGTTATGCTTTCACCCCCGGAAGCCCGCACCTCTCTCAGGAAAGACTTCGTAAGGACCTTGAAGTCGTTGCCGAATACCTCCTTCAAGGACATTCCCTCCAGTTTCTCCCTGTCGACCTTCAGTATCGTGCGCGCGGCGCTGTTCGCAAGAAGGATGGTTCCTCTCTTGTCCGTCGAGATGATGCCCGCCGCCACGTTATTGAGGACGAATTCCAGGGAGCGGGTCTTGTTCTCTATCTCGTCCTTGGCTATCTTGAGCTCCTTCGCCATACTATTGAAGGCCTTCACGAGCGTTCCGATCTCGTCCTTTCCCCGGTCCTCGAGGTTGATGTCGAACTTGCCCCTGGCGATGATGGCAGCGCCTTCCTTCATCTTTTCTATGGGCACGGTGATCTCCGTGGCCATCTTGATGCCCACCCAGAGTGAAACAAAGATCGTGAGAATGGTGATGAGGAACAGCGGGATAATGAAGCTGTACTTCAGGACCTTCTTGAAGACACGGGATTCCTTGAACTCCTTGCTGGTAACAGCGATCTGCTTTATGCGCTCCGCGCCCTTTATCTTTATCGTATCACCAAGAAAGAGCAGCGGGGGGCCGGTGCCTTCCGTCCCCCTCTTGATGTGCATGCCCACCACAAGCATTTCCCCTTCATCGGTGGTGATGATCTCCTGGGATGTCTCGTTGCGGCTGAACAATTTGAGTTTGGAGAGGATCGTCCTGTCGGACTTCTCGGAGCCCCCGACCCTGATCATGGCCGCCGACGCAGGATCATAGACAGCCACGTAACCCAGGAGATGGGTCCTCCTGTACCGTTGCATAAACTTTCTCAGGCTTTTCTCATCCCGCATCATGTCTTTCTTCTCGATCTCTTCCACCATCTGCGCCCCGATCCTCGTATGGCGCTGAAAGACCTCCTCGTAGTGAAGCCTGGAGAGCTCGAGGGCGCTTTCCATGGTGTCCTCCACCTGTTGGCCGAACCACCGCTCCATGCTCACATAGAAGAAGCCTGTCGCCAGAATGAAGAGGGTAAAAGAGGGCACAATGGAGATAAAAAGAAGCGTGGACGTCAGTCTTTTCTTGAGGCCAGATCCCCAGATACCCCTTCTTTTCTCGATATACGCCTTGAGAATGATGCGCGTGATCAGAAAGAGGAGCAGCAGGATCAACAAGAGATTGATGTTAAGAACGACAATGAGAAGCTTGTTCTCCCACACCGGGAAAAACCGCGCGAAGTTAGGCAGCCGCGTCTCGATAAGCACCAACGCCCCGAAGGCGAAGAGAATGAAGACAATAAAGGAAAGTTCTCTCTTGAATTTCATAACAGCGGGTACCGGGTGATAGATGATGGGTAATAGGGAAAGACCTCGTCCCTATCCTTTCCCCATGACCTGTGACCCATAACCCATCACCCTTCCTTAATCGCTACAAAATTCACCTGCCGGGCGCTGCGGGCGCCCTTGCGATAGGAGGCGAAATCGTCGCCGCTGCAGTAGGTGCACAGGCCGGTATCGTAAATGGCTTCGATACCCTCTTCATTGAGGAGGTGCGCGTTTGCGGTCTTGAGGTCGAGGTGAAGTGAACCGTTGACCGAGGTAAAGATGGTTTGAGGGAAACCCTCGCCGATGAATGCTTCTTTGACCTCCTTGCCAACCTCATAACAGCAACCCCGGATGGAAGGGCCCATGAGGGCGACGATGCGCTGCTTCGCCGCTCCCCGCTCGGCCATCATGCCAAGCGCCCTGGAGGTTATTTTCTGAAGGGTACCGCGCCAGCCGGCGTGAAGGATGGATACCATGGGGAAACCGGGGTCGATGAGAACAACGCAGAGGCAATCCGCCGTCTTGATCACGCCGGCAATGCCCCGCTTATAGAGCAGGATCCCATCACCGGTCACGGGCCTGTCGCCGTTGCCGATCACGTGGATATCATTTCCGTGTTCCTGGTGCAGCACAACGGCCTCATTGAGGGAGAAGGCGTCAAGAAATAACTCTCCTTCCCGTCCGAGCAATGCCGGTGACGGTGACCTCCGAGTGAAGAACCCATGGATTATGCCCGCCGCCGTCAGCTTCGGAATATGATAGTATTCCCAGTCGTTTTTCTTCTCAAGAACGAATTCTGTCATTGAAGAACCACCATCTTCATGAAATATATCGTTATGCTGTAGTTTAAGGGTTTTTTAATGCTGTTGTCCACGATGTTTTTCAACAAAATCCCTCATGTCGGCGGGAATGGCCGCCTCAATAAGCACAGGTCTCAAGGTCACGGGGTGGACGAGCTCTATCCGGTAGGCGTGGAGAAGGGGCCTGGGCGCGGACCTCTTTGCCTTCCTGCCATATGTCTCATCGCCGACTACGGGATGGCCGGCATGGTTCAGGTGGACCCGTATCTGGTGTGTCCTGCCCGTTGCGGGATAGGCCTCCACATAGGAAAAACCTTCCAATCTTTCAAGCACTTTGAAACCGGTGACGGCCTGCCTGCCTCCCGAGCGCAATACGGCCATCTTCTTTCGTTCCACGGGATGGCGTCCTATATTGCCCTCCACCGTCCACGAATCGAGAACGGGCGCTCCCTCGACAACTGCCCGGTAGGTCTTGCAAACCTTCCTGTCCTTGAAGAGCCCCGACAGCCTCTCCTGCGTCCTTCCGTCCCGGGCGACGAGAATGACCCCCGTCGTCCCCTTATCCAGCCGGTGCACGATCCCCGGCCTAACTCCCGTCGTCCTGTCCCCGTCTCGTCCTTCCTGCCTTTCCGAACCTGAAACCTGAAACCTGAAACCTTGTCTTTCAAGATACCCCAGAACCGCGTTCACCAGGGTCCCCGAACTGTGGCCGAAAGAAGGATGGACCACCATGTCCGCCGGTTTGTTGACAGCCAGAAAGTAGTCATCCTCGTAAAGTATGTCGAGGGGTATCTCTTCCGGCGCGAGGTCAAGGGGTGCCTCCCTGGGGATCTCTCCCGCAATCTCCATGTGCTCCTTGAGACGTATCGCGGGCTTGGGCGTTCTGCCGTCGACGCGCACATGGCCGCCGTCGATCATTTCTTTCACCTTTGTCCGTGTCAGGGAAAGCTTTTCGGAGAGAAAAACATCGAGTCTTATATCGTTGATGTCGCAGATGATCCTGAAGCTATCAGCCATTTTCAAGAGCGCGGGCCACTGCCGCGGCGAGATCGCCCTCATCCTCCGCGAGGACCGTCCTGATGTCGAGTATGAGCTTCTCCTTTTCGATCCTCCCGATGACGGGGAGCGGAAGGTGGCGCAACTTCGCCTCCAGGGCGTCGATGGTCATTGTCCGAGGCTTCAGGGCCACACCGACGGAGGGGATGACCATGTCAGGAAAACTCCCGCCTCCCACCTCGGAATCAACATCCACTATGGATACGCCCGCGTCAGGGCACTTTTTTCGCAACCGTGATGCGATCCGCCTCGCCCTTTTTGCCAGAACCTCCTTTTCTTCAAGGATCATCCTGATGGTAGGGATGCCGCTGGCCGCCGAATCGGCGTCGAGGCAAAGAAGCAGCGTCGCTTCAAGGCCGGCAAGAGTGAACTTGTCGGGACGGAGGGCCCTCGTCATGGGGTTTGCCTTCATGGCGTCGAGACAATCCTTTTTGCCTATCACGATCCCCGCCTGGGGCGCACCCAGCAGTTTATCGCCGCTGAAGGAAATGACATCAAAACCTTTTCTCAGCTCATCGGGTATCAGGGGTTCACCGGATACCCCGAGACCTTCTAAATTGTAGAAAAGTCCGCTGCCGGTGTCGAAATAGGTGGGTATATTGTATCTTTTCCCCAGCTCGACAAGTTCCTCCGAGGATGCCTCATGGGTAAAGCCGCGGATGCGGTAATTGCTCGTATGGGCCTTCATTATAAGGCCGGTATTGTCACCGATAGCCCGCTCGTAGTCTGCGATGTAGGTCCGGTTCGTCGTCCCCACTTCCTTAAGGGCGGCACCGGACTTTTTCATCACATCGGGTATCCTGAAAGAGCCGCCGATCTCGATGAGCTCCCCCCGGGCGATGATCACCTCTTTTCCCTCGGCAAGGGTGTTAAGGATAAGGAAAACAGCGCCGGCATTGTTGTTGACGACAAGCGCCTCTTCCGCACCGGTGAGCCTCCTGAGGATGGACCGACAGTGATCATACCGACTGCCCCGCATACCTTTTTCAATGTCATATTCGAGGTTGGAGTAGCCCATCGCGACCCCCAGTATGGCATTGATCGCACGACTGGCGAGAATCGACCTCCCAAGGTTGGTATGGATGATAACACCGGTAGCGTTTATGACCCTCTTCAAGCCCGGCTCAATGATGGCGGCCGCGCTTATACCCACGGCTGTCACGATCTCATCAACGGATGGGACGGAGACGACCCGCCCTTCCTTTATGGCATCGCGGAGGGAATCAAGGTGCTCGCGCAGGACATCCTTCGCAATGGATTCGGGACAGGCGGAAACAAGGGACCTCCAGCCGGAGCTTTCCAGTATGGAATCCACCTTGGGTATCTGTCGCAGCAGGTTATTTGCCATGGCTTTCATAGGTTGTATCATACAGCCCAGGGTTTGGCAACTTCCACCTTCGCATCGACAATGACGCACCCTTTCCCCTCGTCGTAAACGATGACCGGGTTGATATCGAGATTGACCACATCGGGATTATCCATAAGGAAATTGGATACCCTGACGATGACATCTTTCAGGGCCTTTATGTCGGCGGGTCTTCTGCCCCGTGCACCCCGGAGAATAGCACTGCCCTTCAGTTCGTCTATCATGGCTCCGGCGGTTTCCTCATCGACGGGAGCAACCCGGATAGACCTGTCGGCGAGGATTTCCACGTATATGCCGCCGAGACCGCAGACCACGACGGGACCGAATTCGTTGTCCTGGCGTCCTCCGATGATGATCTCCCGGCCCCGCGGGGCCATCTTCTGAACAAGGCACCTCTTTGCGTCCATCGCGTCAAAAGCGCGCGCCAGCGCCTCGCGGTCCCCGATATCGAGAAAGACGCCCTTCGCCTCCGATTTATGCAGTATCCCGCCCTGGCCGGCCTTGAGGGCCACAGGATAACCCATACCCTCAGCCCTCGCAATGGCCTCATCGCGGTTCTGCACCGCGGCGTTGTCCGCAACGGGAAGACCCCATCTCGATAAGAAAGAGAAACATTCTTCGGGATCAAGAAAGCGGCAGGAGGGACTCTTGCCGGTTGCAGGCCCCGACGGCTGATGCAATCTCGGAATGGCCCGCCGTCCATACGCTTTCGCCTCATGATGTCTTAAGGACCATTCCAGGGCCCGCACCGCCTGGTCCACATCGGTGAAAACGGGGAAATCCGCCGCCTCCTTGATCCCGAACCATTCCGACCTGTTAGTCACGACACAGAGGGCCACGGGCTTGTCATATAACGGGGTCACCTGAGACACGTAACGGACAAAATCCCTGACCTTGCCGCCGTCACTCTCGGAACTGTAGGTGATAACGAAAACGACCCCGTCTGCTTCTTCCTCCTGAAGGGCCATATCCAGGATGGGGGCGTATTCATTCAAGTCGTAAACGTCGCCGATATCCAGGGGATTCGTCGCCGCGATAACGTTCAGTTTCTTCCGCGTTATCCCCTCGAGAAACTTCTCCGAGAGGCGTGCGAACTCAAAGCCGTACCGTCTCGCCGCATCGGCGCTGAGCACTCCGTGGCCGCCGGAGCGCGAGATAAGTACAAGTCTCCTGCCCTTGAGTATGGGCAAATTGAATATCTTGAAACAATCCACCATCTCCTGGAAATTGGTGACCCTGATGACACCCGCCTGTTTCATGGCGGCGTCGGCCACCTCATCGTCCCCGGCGAGGGCCGTTGTGTGGAATCTTGCTATCTCACCGCTTGACGGACTCCTGTTCGCCTTGAGGACCACGATGGGTTTGTCCGTCGTGGCCGCAAGGCCCATGAAGCGCCTGCCGTCGGAAAAGCTTTCGAGGTAGAGCCCGACGACGCCCGTTTCCCTGTCCTGCAGGAGATATTCCAGGATATCGTTCTCGCTCGTCATGAGCTTGTTGCCGATACTGACAAGCTTCCTCAAGCCCACGTTTTCGACAGAGCAAAGCATGCAGGTATCGTAAAAGATGCCGCCGCTCTGGGAGATAAGCGACGCGGAACCCTTCTTCATGTATTCCGGATCTATTATGAAGAAGGGGAGAATGACGCCGGCCTCGAGGTTGACGATGCCGAAACAGTTGGGACCGACGATCCTCATGCCATAACGCCGTGTTATCGAGAGCACTTCGGCCTCCAGGGATCGGCGGTCGCCGGAGAATTCGCTGAAACCGCCCGATTCCAGGACGACATTGCGTATCCCCTTCTTGCCGCATCTCTCGAGCGTCTCCGGTGCGTACCGGGCAGGCACCAGCACCACTGCCAGATCAGGTATTCCATCGATACCATCAAGGCCGGGCAATATTTTCATCCCGGCGATCTGACCCTGCGTCATCCCGACGGGGTAAACGTTACCCTGAAAGCCGAAGCTGACGAGATTCTCTACAATAACACGGGCAAGATTGGATGGTGTCTCGGAAACACCGAACACGGCAATGCTTTCGGGGTAAAAGAATTTTTCCATCCCAGGTCCTTCGAAAAAAAGATGTGACACGCCCCCCAGTATAACCTGCGAGAGGGGCGAATACAAGGTTTGTCGGGGCCTTCCGCCGTGTTGACATCGATTGCGCCGCTCTGTTACCATTGTGCAAATACTGTGTGCCGCGTCCTTCGGGCCCGATGAGAAGAGCTTCGTATCCGATGCCCTGCCCGGCCATATCATTTGGGAATACCCGGCAAACAGATAAAATTACGGAAGGTATGTCATGACAAGGAAAGATAAGGCCCTCGAGGTATTCGACAGTGGGTTTAATTGCGCGCAATCCGTCCTTTTGGCATTCGCTGAAGAGTTGGGGCTCGACCCCGAAAAGGCGTTGAAGATAGCAAGCGGTTTCGGCGGCGGTATGGGAGCAATGGGCGCCACCTGCGGCGCTGTCACCGGATCGTTCATGGTTATCGGCCTCGATCGCGGGAACGCATCCGGCGACGACAGGGAGACCAAGGATGCCACCTACAGGATGATCAGACAGTTTGCCCGTGAGTTTGAACAGACCCATGGCTCCATAGCCTGCCGGGTCCTTCTCGGGTGCGATATCTCAAGCTACGAGGGATATCACGAGGCACTCACGAAGGATCTTTTCCGGACCCTCTGTCCGAGATATGTGGAGACTGCCGTGACGATACTTTCCCCGATGCTCGGGCGATGAATCGATGCTATACAACGCCATAAAACTGACTGCATTTCCTGGAAAAGGTGATATACTTAAGATTATGAGAAAACTGGCCATCATGGTTGTCGTCTTATCTTGCCTGTCGCTGGCGGCTCCGACCATCTCGGATGCCCGGCGCTATTACGGTCCTTACAGGGGATGCCATGGCTGCGGATACAGCAACGACTACTGGGTGCCTGCAGCCATTGTCGCCGGAACCATTCTCGTCGGCGCCCTGGTAGTAAGTGCAGTGAGCCAGAGTTCACGGCAGCCGACCCAGCCGGCATATCGGCCCATCGACACCAGCCAGCCTTACGCCACCCCCGACCCTGACTTTGTCACCCGCTACAGCAAGAGGGAGACTCCCGGTCAATGGATGATCGTCCCCGGTCAACAGGTCGGAGACAGGTGGGTTCCGGCCCATCGGGTATTCGTTCCTAATCCCTGACAAGATAACAACCAATCAAGAGGACAACGACCAATTTACCAGGGCACTCCTGTTCTCCCGGCCTGCCTTTCTGTCTGGCTACTGATCATTTGTCGATTGGTGATTGTCTTCTTCTTTGGCCATTGCGATCTGGTTATTCGTTATTGTCTCTCTATTTGGTAATTGTCCTTCACGGGAACCTTGCTCTTCTTGTCCTTCATGAATTCCTTGTAGCACGCACTATCACGTATACTGTCAAAATCCTTTTCCCTTGTTACGATCCGGATATCGTGCAGACCCCCTTTTGCATAGGCGGCGTTAAGCCTCCTGCATGCCTCGGCTGTGTTCTTCCTGAGGGACTCCACCCTTGCCAGAAGCATTATCGCACCAAGGTGGCCGGGCTTCAGTTCCAGTGCCCTTTGGAGGTCTCCGGCGCATTCCCCAAGGCGGTCCATCTCCTTGTACAGCGCTCCCCTCGCTACATACAGCCCGGCGCTCAACGGGCTAAGCTCAATTGCCTTCGAGAAGTCCTCCTCAGCCTTGTCCGGCCTTTTGTGAAAGACGTAGGTCAGACCACGCTGGGAATAGAGGACGGCCTGCGTCGGGTCGATCCTGATAGCGGCTGACAGATCTTCAATCGCCCTGCCATACCTCTTCGTGGCGGCATAGATGTCCGCCCTCCCCTGGTAGGCCTGCCAAAAACCGGGAGCGACCTTTACCAGCCTATTGTAGTCCGCGAGCGCCTCCTCGAAGCGCCTCAGCTTCTTTTCCAGAAGTCCCCGGCCGAGAAGACTCAGAAACTCCTTCGGGTTTATCTCAAGTGCCTTCGTATAGTCGTCGATCGCATTCTGCTGCTGATTCATCGCCGCATAGGTATTTCCGCGATAGCTCAATGTCCGGGCATTCCCTGGGTCGAGCTCCACGGCCCTCCCGAGATCCGCGAGCGCCCGGTCGTATTTCATTTCCACATAGGAGATCACGCCTCTATGAGCCAGTGCGGCCGCATTGCCGCCGTTGATCTCGATGGCTTTCGAAAGGTCCGTCCGAGCCGCGGCATAGTCCTTTCTCATCTCATAGATCTCCCCGCGCCCAAGATAGGAGATGTCACTGTTTGGGTCGATCCCTATGGCACGCTCAAAATCAGCCATGGCCTCCTGTGGCTCACCGAGCCCCTTGTACGCGAATCCCCGCCACGCGTAACGGGCGGCCAGAGCTTCCCTCGACAGCTCTCCCACTCCTATCGCTGCAGTGCACTCTTCGACTGCCTTCTGAAATTGCCCCTCCATTACAAAGTCTCGGCAATCTCCGCCCGCGGACGCAATGCAGAAGATCAACCCAAGACTACCGGTCACTACGACAAACGCAACGAGCAAAAGCCTCATGATATCCTTCCCTCCCAAACTCCTATCAAACCTCCGCATACTTTACACTATCGCGCTGAAATATCAAGAAACAACGGATGACAGGGATGGCGGTGTCCATTTCCCCGTCCAGCATTACGACAGGCTGGTGAGCCAATATACCCCTGCCCTCAAACTGAGCGCTGCGCGTGTATTTACGAAGAAAATATCGTGACTCGTGGGACGGGAAAAAGACAGATCAAGGCCCTTCCAGGCACCCGATCAGCTGAAGATACCAACTGCCTTCTGGGCGATAAGAACGAAAGCCTTCGGGAAGATACCCATGTACAGAAGAGCCCCTATGCAGATAACCATAACTATCCCGTATTGTGGGGCCTTGTCAACTGCACCCGGCTCGCCTATGGTTTCCCTGAAATACATGTACATCATGACCCTGAGGTAGTAATATGCGGCCACGACACTGTTGAGGAACCCGATTATCGCCAGCCAGTAAAATTCAGCCTTGACGGCGGTACTGAAAACATAGAACTTCCCCATAAAGCCCGCCAGCGGCGGCACCCCGGCAAGAGAAAGAAGGAATACGCTCATACACAGGGCGACGAAGGGATGGCGCACACCGAGTCCGGCATAGCTGTCTATGTCGCTGCCTGTATCACCCGTCTTTGCCAGGATGATCACTACGGTGAAGGCGCCGATATTCATAAAAGAATATGCCATAAGGTAATAGAGCATGCTCGATGCGAGTGCCCTGTCGCCCGTTATGAAGGCAACGAGTATGTATCCGGCATGGGCTATGCTTGAATATGCCAGCATCCTCTTCACATCACGCTGCGCCAGCGCCGTGATGTTTCCCACGCACATCGTCAGAACCGCCAAGACCCAGATGATCTCGGACCACCCGAAGTGAAATGGTATGAAGGCGGTGAAGAAGACCCGAATCAAGGCACCGAATGCGGCGGCCTTCACCCCTGTCGCCATGTAAGCCGTGATTGATGTGGGCGCGCCCTGATAGACATCGGGAGTCCACATGTGGAACGGTACCGATGCAATCTTGAAGCCGAAACCCACAACAAGGAAGCCCATGCCAATTACAAACATCGTCGCCGAGAAAGGCTGTTTCGCAAGGAAATACTTCTTCAGTTCCACGACATCCATGAGTCCCGTCGAACCGTAAACCATTGCCATCCCGTAGAGAAGAAACGCCGTGGCGAAGGCACCGAGAAGAAAATACTTCAATGAGGCCTCGACGGATGCCATGTTGTTTCTCAGGAGCCCGCAGAGGACATAGATCGATAGGGACATGACCTCGAGGCCGATGAAGATCGTGATGAAATGGTGTGAAGACGTCATGACCATCATGCCAAGTACACCAAACATCAAAAGGGAATAATACTCTCCCGAACCAATCCCCTCCCGATCGGCATACCTCATCGATATGATACTGACAAGCATAAGAATGGCAAGAAAGAGAACCTTAAAAAAGGTCCCGTAGTCGTCAATGGTGTACAGCTGGTTGAAAATATCGAGATTTGTTCCCCAGAGGTTCACCGCAAAATACAGGGCGCAGGCAGTGCCGATGACTGAAAGTATCCCGGAAACCTTGAAGGAGGTGGAGCCCTTCGTCAGACCGCCTACTATCAGCAGCACAAGTGCCCACCCGGTCAACATGATCTCGGGCATTATCCATCCAAAGTCAGAAACAGCAGGTATTGCAACGTCCATTAACAGGCACCTCTATCTCGTCATATTCTTGTTCGCTATTTCCTTGGCCACCCTGGCTCCGGCCGCGTCCTGCTCCAAAACACGAACCTGCGCGCTCTTGGTCTTCACGAAGGCCAGGTATTCCGCAACGGTAGTGTCCATCTTCTTAAAGAACATCTTCGGGTATACGCCCATCAGGATTATGAAGAATACCATGGAGACAAGTATCAATATCTCCCGGCCGCCCAGATCTTTCAGATTCCTGTTCTCTTCCTTCGTGATCACCCCGAACATGACCCTCTGGAACATCCAGAGCATATATACCGCTCCCAGAATGACACCCGTCGTCGCCAGCGTCCCATACACCACATTGCTCTTGAATGCGCCCAGCAGAATTAGAAACTCCCCCACAAACCCGTTCGTTCCGGGAAGGGCGATCGACGACAGAGTGATGATCATGAAGAATACCGCAAAAATCGGCATTACCTTCGCAATCCCTCCGAAGTCGGATATCATTCTCGTGTGCCTTCTCTCATATATCATTCCCACGATGAGAAAAAGTCCGCCGGTGCTTATGCCATGGTTGAGCATCTGGTAGATGCCGCCCTGAACGCCCTGCATATTGAAAGCAAAGATACCGAGCATGACATAGCCGAGGTGGCTCACGCTGGAAAAGGCGATCAGTCTCTTCAGGTCGGGCTGCATCATACTGACAATGGCGCCATAAATGATTCCGATAACCGCGAGTATGGACATGAGCGGTACTGCGTCTATTGCCGCAGCCGGGAAAAGCGGGATCGCAAATCTTATGAAACCGTAGGTGCCCATCTTTAAAAGCACTCCGGCAAGGATGACGCTGCCCGCCGTCGGCGCTTCCGTGTGCGCGTCCGGCAACCAGGTGTGCACCGGGAACATGGGAACCTTGATGGCAAAAGATAGCGCAAAGGCCCCAAAAAGCCAGTACTGCTTCACGATGGGAATGCTCGCCTTATAGAGCTCAAGCACGTTGAATGTGTAAACCCCCGTGCTGTTGTAATAGAAAAAGTACAGGGTCAGGATCGCGACAAGCATGAGAACGCTTCCCGCCATGGTAAAGAGGAAAAACTTTATGGCCGCGTATACCCTTCTCGGACCTCCCCACACACCGATAAGCAGATACATGGGAATCAACATCAATTCCCAGAAAATGTAGAAGAGCACGAGATCGAGGGCGCAGAGCGTTCCAATCATCGCCGTTTCAAGAAAAAGGAATGTAATGTAGTATTCCTTCACTCGATCCTCAATGGCCTTCCATGAACACAGCACACAGATAACAGTGAGAAACGTGGTCAAGAGAACAAGAAGAAGGCTTATGCCGTCTATGCCGAGCAAATAGCTTATGCCCCATTCTGGAAACCAATCCGCCTTTTCGACAAACTGCATTGTCTTTGCCGCGTCATCGAATTTGAAGAAAAGAGGGATAGACGCCGCAAGCTCTATCAGGGAAATGACGAGAGTAAAGATTTTGATGAACTGACTGTTTCTGCGATTCGCAAATAGCAGGATCACTGCCCCGAGGAGCGGAAAATATATGAGAAAGCTGAGTATTGGGACCGACATAACCGTCATGCACACACCTTCACAAGATTCTCGAGATAAGATAGCCGATAACGATGATCGCACCGAATATTATCGCAAACGCATAGCCCTGCACCAGCCCGTTCTGCACCTTCCGAATAAGACCGCTGATACCCGACAGTGCCCCGGCTATTCCGTTTATGATGCCGTCAATGATCGTCTCGTCGAAAAAGTCCTTACAGACCTTGCCAACCTTGAACAAACCCTTTACGAATATGAACCCATAAAACTCGTCGACAAAATACTTGTTATGTACCAGCGTGAAAAGCCCATGGAACTTCTCAACAAACCTCTTCGGCAGTTCAGGGTTCTTCACGTAAAACAACCATGCGATGAATATGCCGAGAAGGCCGATGATAATAGCACCGATCATCAACATCATCTCTGCTCCACCCGCTGCCCCATGGCCTTCCGCAGTCGATGCAAAGGCCGTGCTGACGATACCGAAACCGCCCGAATGCACCGTCGCTGCCGCTGCATGATGACCGAAGACCGGCTCCAGCCATTTCTCTATATGATTCGCGCCGCCCAGCACCTGCGGCACACCAACGTAGCCGCCAACAATGCTGAGAACGGCCAGGATCATAAGCGGGATCGTCATCACCTTCGGCGATTCATGGATATGATGTTTGACCTCTTCCGATGCACGGCACTCCCCGTGAAAGGTATTGAAGAACATTCTGAACATGTAGAACGCCGTCATCCCAGCAGTAACGGCACCTATAAACCAGAACCAGAAGCTGTGGTGCCTGCTATAGGCCATCCAGAGTATCTCGTCCTTGCTGAAGAATCCGGACAAGCCTGGTATACCGGCAATAGCCAGGCAGGCAATAAAAGTCGTCCAATATGTGATGGGTATCTTCTTGCGCAGTCCACCCATCTTCCTCATATCCAGTTCGCCGCTCATGGCGTGCATCACGCTGCCCGCCGCCAAAAAGAGCAGCCCCTTGAAGAAGGCATGCGTCATGAGATGGAAAACGCCCGCCGCATACGCCCCCGCGCCGACACCGACGAACATGTAGCCCAGTTGACTTACCGTCGAATAGGCGAGAACCCTCTTGATGTCGTATTGGGCACATCCGATCGTTGCGGCGAAAAACGCCGTCAGAAGGCCGACAACCGTTACGATAAGCAACGTTGTCGGGGCAAGCACATAGAGAAAGTTCAAACGGGCGATCATGTAGACACCGGCCGTGACCATCGTTGCCGCGTGGATGAGGGAGCTGACAGGCGTGGGGCCTTCCATCGCGTCCGGCAGCCACACATAGAGAGGTATCTGGGCAGACTTTCCCGTTGCTCCCACGAAGAAGAGAAGAGTTATTGCCGTCGCCAGACCAGGCCCTATCAAATTCACATTTGCCTGAAGCTCGGAAAATTTCAAGGTCCAGACCCCCGCCGCTCCAAGTGTCCCAACCAGCAGGAAAACGCCGAGGAGGAAGCCGAAATCCCCGATCCTGTTGACAATGAACGCCTTCTTCCCAGCGTTCGATGCGGAGTCCTTCTCATACCAGAATCCTATAAGGAGATACGAACAAAGCCCCACCCCCTCCCATCCCACGAACATGAGGAGAACGTTGTCACCCGTCACGAGGGTAAGCATCATGAAGACGAAGAGGTTGAGGTACGTAAAGTATCTCCTGAACCCCGGATCGCCATGCATATAACCCGCGGAATAAATATGGATCAGAGAGCCCACACCGGAGACAATGAGGCACATGATGATCGACAGAGCATCGATCCTGAAGCCGATCTCTGTCTTAAAATCGCCAGAGACGATCCAGTCGAAGACGGTCATTTCATAGACCCTGCTCTCAGCCGGAAGTTGCAGAAACTGCACAAAAATGATTGCCGACACTACGAAAGATGCTATCACGGAAAGGCATGCGACCCAGGCAGTAAGCGTCTTAGGGAAGCGTACACCAAGAAGACCGTTTATTATAAACCCGATCGCAGGAAACGCCGGTATAAGCCAGATAAGGTCAGCCATTTAAAACCCCTTCTTTAGCCCTTAAGCAGATTAAAATCGTCAACGTGTACCGTGCCCTTCAACCTGAATATGAGCACGAATATGGCGAGCCCCACCGCCGCCTCCGCCGCCGCAACGGCCATAATGAAGATAACGAAGATGGTCCCGTCCAGGGAATTGAGAAAACTTCCCGAGGTTATGAAGCTCAGGTTAACGGCGTTCAGCATGAGTTCGATGCACATAAAGATCACGATCGCATTCCGCCGCGTGATGACACCCACCGCTCCCACGGTGAACAGCACCGCCGAGAGCAAGTAATAGAGGGTCTGCGGTATCTCGGGCAACATTTCTATCTCCTAGTCCTTTCTTTTCCTGGCAAGCATCACAGCCCCGACGATGCCTACCAGAAGAAGTATCGAGGCAACCTCGAACGCGAACACATATTTGCCGTACAGCAAACTTCCCACCGCCCTCGTATTGCCCAGTTCAGCGAGTTTCTCAGTGCTGTAGCTGCCCATTTGCCCCACGCTGCCGTATGTAAACACTCCTGCCAGGATCTGCAGGAAAAGCATTACCGTGATGATCCCTCCCATGAGCTTCGCAAAGGAAAGTTTCGACTTCCATTGTGCTCCCCATTCGAGATGTATCAGCATGATCACGAAGAGCACCAGCATCATTACCGCCCCGGCATAGACCATAACCTGGGCGACCGCGATGAAGGTTGCGTTGAGCAGTACATAGAGGATCGCGACGGAAAAAAAGGTCACGATCAGCCAGAGGGCGCTGTGGATAGGGTTTTTCCTTGTGACGATCATGAGCGACGAACCCGTCGCCATAAGGGCCATTACAACAAAGATAAACCATTTGAATCCGATACCGATGCCGATCATTTTTTATCCTCATACATGGCAAGGAGTTTTTTCATATCCAGAACAAAATCCTCTTTCCGGTAATATGCCTGCTCATAGTCTTTCCCGAGATTGATGGCGTTCACCGGGCAGGCATCCTGACAGAACCCGCAGTATATGCACCGCCAGGGATCGATCTCGTATTTCAGCGGGTAGCGCTTCCCGTCAAATTTCTCGCCTATCTCCAGGGTGATGCACTGGTTGGGACAGACTTTAACACACAGGCCGCAGGCCACACAGGCCGTTTCTCCGGCCTCGTTCTTCTTGAAATAGTGTATGCCCCGCCATCTTTCGGGAACCTCATGCTTGTGCTCCGGGTATTGATAGGTTATGGGCTTCGTGAAGACTCTCGTGAACGTAAGCCGAAGACCCTTGAGGAGCGGCAGGATCACTTTCATTACAGCACCCCCAGTGCCACGAGGGCGGCGGTGACAACAACATTAAGAAGGGTAAGAGGCAAGAGCACCTTCCATCCGAAATGCATGATATGATCGTATCTCAACCGTGGAAATGTACCCCTCTCCCAGATGAAGAAGAAGATGACCACAAAGACCTTTATCACGAACCATACCGGTCCGGGCAGCCATGGGCCCATCCACCCTCCGAGGAACAGGGTGGTAACGATCGCCGCAACGGTAAACATGTGCGCGTATTCGGCGATCATGAAGGTCGCAAACTTCATGCTGCTGTACTCGATGTTGAAGCCGCACGCAAGTTCGCTCTCCGATTCCGGCATATCAAAAGGCGTTCTGTTGATTTCCGCCAGTCCGGCCACGATGTAGAAGATGAAGCCGAAGGGGTATTTAACGATGAACCACATTCCGTCCTGCGCGGCAACGATCTCGCGAAGGTTCAGCGACCCGGCAAGAATGATGGTTCCGATCACCGCGAGGCCCAGGGCCACTTCGTAGCTTATCATCTGTGCAGCGGCGCGCAATGCTCCGAGCACGCCGTATTTGTTCCCCGAAGCCCACCCGCCGAGAACGACGCCATATTCACCCAGAGTCGCCATGGCAAGAAGGTAAAGCAACCCCGTATCAATATCTGCGATGACAAGCTTTATCTCTCTGCCGAGGAGAGTGATCGTTCCTCCGAAGGGAACCACGGCAAACAGGCTGAGCGCAGCGAAGAGTGATATACCGGGTGCCAGGACGTAGAGTGTCTTGTCAGCTTCATCGGGTATGATGTCTTCCTTGAAGAAGGACTTGACACCATCAGCAATAGGCTGGAGAAGACCGAAGGGACCCACTCTGTTCGGCCCGAGCCTCACCTGCAAACGGCCGAGAAGCTTTCGTTCGAGGAGCGTGGTATATGCCACGAAACCCATGAGAACGAGAACTACGACTATGTTCTTGACCACCATTTCGATTAACGTGTAGAACGGTTCCATGCCTTAACCCTTTTTAACCGTCACTGCGATGTGTTTACCGTATCCATCGGTCAGTTTCAATATGTCCTGCCTGTTCCTTAACATCCTGTATTCAAGCACTCCCCTGCCAAGACCTTCCCTGATCGTGGCGGGATGCTGCAGAACCCCCTTATCCGATTCAACGACGACCTGGCCGCCGTCGGATATTCCCAGGGCCGCCGCGTCCTCCGGGGAAATGAACAGCTTGTCTCCTGCAACGGCGGGGTTCTGGAGGTACACCATCTTCGAGTAAACTCCCTTGCCCGCCAAATGATGGTGAAAGAATACATTCCTCAAAACAAGAGTGAAGGGCTTCGCCGATCCTTCCGGTGCGGCCTTCTCCGATGAAGCAAAGTGCGCCGTGCCATCCGTCGGCTTGAGCATCGCCCTGCCACCTTCATTTTTCACAAGGATCTCTTTTCCGAAGAGAACCGTCGAGGCCTCGGCCTCGTCTCTATACAGGCCGCCGCCAAGACGGTCAAGGAGCAGCCTCAGGAACTCGAATCCCGGCGATGAACTCCCCTTCGCCCGTCCCACCTTCCGCATAAAACCATCCTCGGCGACAAAGCTGCCTTCCTTCTCTGCAAAACTTCCTGCGGGCACAACGACGTGGGCGTATGCTGAAGTGCCCGTGGCGAACAAGTCGCACGCGGCCACAAATGCCTTCTTTTTCAGTGATTCCTCGACACCTTTGCCCCCAAGATAATGAAAGGGATCGTCTTCGTAGATGAAGAGGCCCTCTGCTTTTTCCAGCACCTCTCCGGAACCGACGGCATCGGGCAGAATGGAAAGGACACCGACGGCGTTCGACTGCAGGGCGATAGGCATCACCACTCCCGTTCTTTGAACCCCTTTTACAAGACAGAGATTCAGAAGGGATTCCATGCTCTCCGTCTTGCTGCTGATACCTGTGCCGAATATGACGGCAACCGAGGAGGCCGCGGCAAAAAGGGCATAGAACCTGTCGACGCTCTTCTCGTCAGCGCCGCTCCCTTTTGCGGCATCCGCCTTCCCTCCCGCGGCATAACCGGAAAAACCATCCAGATTCTGAGCTTCCGGGTCGCTCTTCTTGTCTGCGATCAACTGTGAAGCGATACCATTGAAGAACAGCGCGTCTGTCCCGGGGGCCACTTTGACCCACACATCGCTGACCCGCGTAAGGGATGTGGCGGAAGGATCAATGACGGCGACCCTGGCGCCCCTGCCCTTCACCGCCTCACGCACCTTGTTCCCGAGGAGATGATTGTTTCCGAGGAGATCGCCGCCGGCGACAACCACCAGGTCACACTTGCTCAGGGCATCATATTCGTAGGGATAGCGGATACCCATCCGGCGCAAAGTTTCCAGCACTTTACCCGTATGGTAATACCCGGCAGTCCCGAACTGGCTTTTTGAGAACCTCTTCCCGATCTGCGATATCATGTAGGCCTCTTCGTTCGTCGCCCGCGAAGATACGACAAAACCGATGGCCTTGCCTTCCTTGTCCAATTTCGTGAGGGCCGATGCGGTCGCTTCTACGGCCTCGGCCAAAGTAGTTTCGACCGCTTGAGCACCCTCTTTGACGGTGGGTGCCGCAAGTCTCGCCTCATTATTTGCAAAGTCATACCCGAACCGTCCCATCACGCACAGCGAACCCCTGTTGGGCAAACACGACGGACTGGTCACGACCTTCGTTATGAACCTGTCCTCGTAGACATCAAGATCCAGTGAACAGCCAAAACCACAATGGGGGCAGGTCGTTGTCTGGCGTTTTGTCTGCCATTTCCTGCTCTTCAAGGAACTCTCCTGTTCCGTGAGGGCGCCCACGGGGCACATAGAAAGACATTCGCCGCAGGAGATGCAGTCCTCGGGGACCTTCGGGGCCATCGCAGCTTCTATTCCACTACCGGCGAGTTCCAAGACCCTCCGTCCGGAGACTTCCCGGCAGGCATGAACGCACCGCAGACACAGGACACACCTGTCTTCGGAATATCTTATAAGCGCTGTGGCATAGGCTTTCGCCTTTTTTGGCTCCCTGTCGGCGGCAAGGTCGACGCATTCTATCTTATGTTCAAATACGAGGTCCTGCAGGCGGCATTCGCCGGCAGAATCACAGATGGGACAGTCAAGGGGATGATTGACGAGGAGGAACCTGAGATACTCCTGACGCATGCCGAAAAGCTTTTCTGACCGGGTCGTCACCGATATGCCCTCGGCGGCGGCAGTAGTACAGGATGCCATGGGTTTTTCGTACCCGTCGATCTCAACGATGCAAAGCCTGCAGGAGCCAATGGGGAGAAGGTTCTCATGGTAGCACAGCGTGGGAATGTATATATTGTTATCCCGCGCAGCCTCGAGTATGGTCTTGCCTTCTTCGGTCTTTATCTCTTTGCCGTCTATCTTGAGTGTTATCATTCCCGTTCCCTTTTCAACCAACCGCAATCATACCTATTCTGTAACAGCGAAGGCACCGCGACGCCTCTGTGATCGCCTCATCGGTACGGAAACCCTCTTCCACCTCTGCGAAGGTCCATTTTCTGACCTCGGGGGCCATCGGCCGCAGAAGAAGTCGTGCCCGATCGCCCAGAAAACCGACATTTTCGTTCTTGTCGTAGACCTTGACATCACCGAAGAACTTTACGAACTTCTCACTCATGCGGGCCTTCGGTTTCTCTCCCTTCAGATACTCATCGATCTTCCAGGCAGCGCGCTTCCCGTTTCCGCAGGCACGAACGAGAACATCGGGACCGGTCTCGCAATCGCCGGCTGAAAACACTCCGGCAACGTTCGTCTCGAAGGTCTCCTGGTCAACCTGGAAGGTCTTCCATTTTGTTATAGTGAAATCCTCCGTTCTATCCAGAAAAGAAAAGTCGACGGCCTGCCCGATGGCCGGGATGAGAATGTCTGTTTCGATCACGAATTCAGAGCCCGGGACCGGCACCGGCCTCCTGCGGCCGCTCTGGTCAGGTTCTCCCAATTCCATGCGAATGCATTCCACGCCGACCACTTTGCCATCCTTTTCAAGGATCCTCGTGGGGTTGCACAGATAGTGGAACTCAACGCCCTCTTCCTCTGCCTCGTGGATCTCCACGGGATCGGCAGGCATTTCTTTCTTGGTGCGTCTATAGACCAGGTGGACATCGGGCTTGCCTATGCGGAATGACGACCTCACGCAGTCCATTGCCACGTTGCCGCCGCCGACAACGACAACTTTTTTGCCCTCAGGATAGGGATCCTGCCCATTGTTGATGTCAAGAAGGTATTTCACGCCGGCTATAAAACCGCGGTAACCCATGTCTTCGCCCTGAACACCCATAGGCGACGAACTGTGAGCACCGACACCGATGAAGACGGCGTCGAAATCCTTGCGGATCTGATCGATGGTTATATCTTTGCCCAGGGTCACGCCATAGCGCATGGTTACCCCGAATGACTCCACCAGGGCACCCTCACCGCCCAGGACAACTCTCGGCAAACGATAATCGGGGATGCCGACCGCGGCCATACCGCCCGGTTCGCCGAGCTTCTCGAAAACCGTCACCGGGTAACCCATCTGGGCAAGGTAGTATGCACAGGAAAGTCCGGCAGGGCCGGCGCCGATAACGGCAACTTTCTTGTTCTTGTCTATCTTTGCTTCAATGTTGCGCCTAACATTCTTCTCTATTTCGTAGTCTGCAACAAACCTCTTGAGGCTCTTTATGGATATGGCCTCATCGATGTTAGCGCGCCTGCAGTTGGATTCGCAGGGCCTGACACAAACCCTTCCCAGGGTGCCGGCCAGGCACGTATTCTCACGTATTGTGGCGAGGGACTCGGTGAACCTCCCCTCGCTTACTGCCTCCACATACCTCGGAATATCGAGCTGAGTGGGGCAGACGCTCATGCAGGGGGCCGTGACGGAGATCCGGTATTCGCCTGACTTCGCCTTGCGCCCTTCCCCTATCGACCGGTCAAATTCGGGCCCAAAGAACGAAAGCGCCTGAAGCAGGGGTACGAAGCCTGTCTGCCCGATCTGGCATTTCGATCCGTCCTTTATGCTCGTCGCAATGCCGGGGATCCTCTCGAGGTCTTCCTTTTTTCCGCGACCTTCGGCGATACCCCTCAAGATGCCCAAAATGACCTTGCTTCCTATCCTGCAGGGTACGCACCTTCCGCAGGATTCCTTCTGGACCGCCTCGGCATACTTGACTGACATGTCGATGATATCCACGCTCTCATCGCAAAGGATGATACCGTCCCATCCCATGAAAGCCTTGACGGGAACGCCCTTCTCAAACTCTCCGGGGAGTTTTACCTTGGGGGCATCGAAAGACTCGCGGGCCTTGCCCCTGTTGTCTATTATCTCACCCTGCCAGGAACTGAAGATCACGTCTGCCATAATCAACCTTATTTATCGATTTCGCCGAGAACTATGTCGGCGCTTCCTATCGCTGCCACTACGTCGGCCACCAGAGCTCCCTCGATCATCTTCGCTATGGAGCCGAGATTGAGAAATGAAGGCGGACGGATCCTTACCCGGTAGGGCGTCTCCGAGCCGTCACTGACGATATAGAACCCCAGCTCACCCTTTGAAGACTCGATCGAGGCGTATGCCTCGCCCTTCGGCGGCTTGATACCGTCGGCCATTATCTTGAAGTGGCGGATAAGGGCGGCCATGTCTTTGCCCACATCTTCCTTCTCCGGGGCCACATATTCAGGAGCATCAACTTTTATTGGCCCCTCCGGGAGCCTATCCATAGCCTGGGTGACGATCCTTATGGACTGCCTCATCTCCTGCAGCCGCACAAGGTACCGGTCGTATATATCGCAGTTCGTGCCAAGAGGTATCTCAAAATCGAATTCCTCATAGCTCGAGTAGGGATATGCCTTGCGAACGTCATAATTGACACCGGAAGCCCTGAGAACGGGGCCGGTGACGCCGTACCCGATGGCGTCTTCGGCGCTCAGAATGCCGACGCCTTTCGTCCTTCCCTTCCATATTACGTTTTCCGTGAGAAGGGTTTCGTACTCATCGATCCTTCCCGGCAATTCTTCGATGAATGACTTCGCCATGCCGATAAATCCATCGGGAAGCTCTTCCCTGAGGCCGCCGAAGCGTATATAATCCGGCATCAATCTGGCGCCGGAAACCGTCTCCAATACCTTGAGGCAGTTTTCCCTTTCACGGAACCCATAGAAGAGAACGGTCATCGCGCCCATATCGAGGGCGTGCGTCGCGACCCACAGGAGATGTGCGGCAATGCGCTGGAGTTCGCAGAGCATAACACGGATATACTGGGCCCGTTTGGGTATCTCGATACCGAGGAGCTTCTCTACGGCCAGACAATAGGCCAGGTTGTTGGACATGCCGCTCGTGTAGTCCAGCCTGTCCGTAAGCGGCTGGCCCTGCCAGTAGGTCCTGTTCTCAAAGATCTTTTCTATGCCGCGATGGAGGTACCCGATATGAGGTGTGCTCGATATAACGGTTTCGCCGTCAAGCTCGAGGACAACCCTCAATACCCCGTGGGTAGCGGGATGCTGCGGCCCCATGTTGATGGTCATGTACTTGGTGTCAGCCATTTATTCCTTCTCCAGGTCCACCACGAAGGGCTTGTCAAAATCATCGCCTTCGAGGGGAAACTCCTTGCGCAGCGGATGACCGACAAAATCATCGGGCGTATATATCCTGCGCAGATCGGGATGGTTAGCGAAAGGCAGACCGAACATGTCGTAGATCTCCCTTTCAAGAAAGTTGGCCGCCGGCCACAGGTCGCTTACCGTGTCGATACCCTCGTCCCCGGTTCTGGTCTTTACGACAATCCTCGCGTTATGCTTCGTTGAGCGCAGGATATATACGACCTCGAACCTTGGTTCTTCACCCGTGTAATCCACGGCAAAAAGGTCGACAAGCATGTTGAAGGAGAGGTCCCGGTCGTACCTGAGATGATCGAGGACTTCACGTATGCTGCCCCTGTCCACCATTGCACTCGGCTCGCCGGGGGGCGTCGGTACGATCTTTATTCCTGCTGCTTTACCGGTGAGTATTTTCAGAAAATCGCTGTTATCGCTCATGCGCTCTTCCCCGGCAGTGATATCAGGGGTCTGTCCTTGATGGTTTCTTTCTGGATCTTCTTTTGAAGCTCTATTATGCCCTTCAGCAAAGCCTCGGGCCGCGGGGGACATCCGGGAACGTAAACGTCCACGGGTATTATCTGATCGACCCCCTGCACGACGCTGTATGATTTGAAGATGCCGCCCGATGATGCGCATGCTCCATATGCAATGACCCATTTGGGGTTCGGCATCTGTTCGTAAATCCTCCGAACCACAGGGGCCATTTTTTTCGTCAGTGTTCCTGCCACTATCATCAGATCGGATTGCCTCGGCGACGGGCGGAATACTTCAGCGCCAAAGCGGGCGATATCGTACTCCGCGGAACTTGCCACCATCATCTCGAGGGCGCAACAGGCAAGGCCGAACGTGACGGGGAAGAGAGAATTCTTCCTGGACCAGTTTATGATCCAGTCAAGGGACGTTACCAATACGTTCTTTTCTACTCCCATTCCAAAGCACCTTTTTTCCAGATGTAGATATATCCTATGAAAAGTATGAAAACGAAGACCAGCATCTCGATGAACCCGAAAAGCCCCAGTTTGCGGGAAATGACAGCCCAGGGATAGAGGAAGATAATTTCAATATCGAAGACGAGGAATAACATGGCCACGATATAGTACCGAATGGTCATGATCCTGCGGGTGGGACCGCTTGTCGTCATGCCGCATTCGTAGGGTGCGAGTTTTACCTTGCTTTTCGTCCTGTCCCCGAGGAGGTGTGAGGCTCCGATTATCACGGCCGCAATGATTCCGGCAAGGCACATCATGACAAAGATTGCTACATACTCGAGCATGTCTCAGATCCTCTTTGAAGTGTTTTGCTGCAAAAAAACTTAAAGGCAGAAAATGAAACTATTCGGTCACTTTGTTCACAATTTCACAATGGCAAACTTTACCCAATTGAGAAACATTTGTCAATCATAAAATACCCCGTTATTTGCTTTTTCTTTGCCAGTCGAAAAACGTGAAAACCAGAGTCTGGTGGTCGTTGATAACCCATGGTTTCGTTGGGTTACATACTTATCCCCGTGGGTCACCTCACTTCGATATAATCGTGGCTTTTCATTTTCTTTATGAATATATCTTTCTTTTCCACGGGAACATTTATCCGATACAGGCCCTTGGGGAGACGGTATCTTCTGAGGTGAATGTTGTTGATCCTGAAGGTCCTGTAGGGAGCGTCCATCGCCTTCGCGAGGATGTAAGACGGGAATTCCCTGCTGGCCTCGATGGTTACCTCCGAGAGGATGACGGGTCGGTAAAGGTCCTTGTCATCTATCTTAATTCCATAACGCTCACGGTTCGCAATGATCTCCTTCAATGCGAGGACCCTGAAGACATAGCGCTCCGTCTCTTCCGGAAGGTACATGTCGAAAAAATCCCTGGTAGCCTGGTTCTCGATGACCTCCCTCACACGCCCCGGACCCGCATTGTAGGCGCACATAGCGAGAAGCCAGTCGTTGAACTCGCCGTTGAGTCTCTTGAGGTGCGTTAAGGCGGAACGGGTGGCAGTTTTCACGTTGAACCGTTCGTCGATATGCTCGTTGACGATTAGGCCTTCCCGTTTGCCCGTTTCCTTTATGAACTGCCACATACCCCCCGCGTTTGCGCGGGATACGGCCCTTGGATTCAGGTAGCTCTCGGTTACGGCGACATAGATGAGGTCCGAAGGCACGCCCATGCGACGAACCTCTTCGGAAATCATGGGGAGGTACTTGTAGTAGCGTTTAATAACAATCGTCAGCAATCCTCTGTTCTCCAGGAATTGAAAGAACTCACGCTCGAAACGCTCCCGAACGTCCCCTCTGTACAGGGGGATCTTCTTTTCGCAAAGCACCAGGTTATCCGGCAGGGCGTCGAGATTGAAAAGATCGGCCTGTCGCTGAAGCCTCATCACGTCCTTTTCAAGGTCACCCATTCGTTTCTCTATGTTCGCATTCGTCTTCTTCGGAACACTCTGGGCGGAAAGGACCGATACGTTGAAAAAACCGACCATGAACACCATACCGAGGGTGATGGGAATGAAGAGGGACCGCACCACCGGCCCTACGTGCTTCACGACTCCTCCCTCACCATCTTCGTCAGGATCGAGATCCTGTTTCCCATGCGCTCGATAACGCGCTTCATCTCTATTTGAACGGCGGCAAGGTTGTCATATTTCTTTTTGTACACCGCCTCGATCTCGTTCTTCCAGTGTTCGACGATCTCTATCTCTTTCTTGTTCGCCTCGGTCTCAAATTTCCTCCGTAGCTCACGCATCATTTTTTCATTGATCTCCATAGGTCTCCCTCTCCTTTTTGTTGACTATGTGCCGGTATACAAGAATAAATAATACAACGAGACCGAGGACCACCGGCACGATCACTGTTTCATATTTCTTGATATCATCGACAAAGACAACGACAACCCTGCCGAAGAGATATCCGATGAGGCCCACGAGGATGCTCCAGCAGATGGAATTGAGGACGCTGAACAGGAGGAACCTGCCTATCTTCATGTTCGTGCACCCGAGAAGGATGAGAACAACGGCTCTTATTCCCACAAGAAACCGGATGGTGAATATGATGAAGTTCCCATAGTGTTTAATGATCCTGTTCGCAAGAGGCACCTTGTTCCTGATAAACTCGAAGCGGTCTATGATGGTCTTTCCGAAGCACCTTCCTATGGAGAAAAAGGTGCAGTCTCCCGCCAGTGTTCCCGCAAAAGCATAGAACATGACCATGAGAATGTTCATGTATCCCAGCCGCGAAAAGATACCGCCGAGGAGGACCGTTGTTTCTCCCTCGAGAAAAGTACCGACAAATATGCCGATGTAACCGTATTTTGCGATATATGCTTCCATGTCGCTAAGCCGTCAGCCCTTTTGAAGGATCCTCAATGAGGCCTCTTTCCGGCAGGTGCTTCATGTCCTCCTTGTGGACATTCATTTTATATAGATGGCATGGAATGGTCAACAGAACATTTCGCCGCTTCACCTACGCGCTCCCTTTGGCGCCTCTGAAAGTTCCGTATCTCAGGGGTCCATCGCCTTCTGCCTTTCTACCATCTTCACGAGAAGTATGCCGATCTCATAGAAGATATACATCGGGCCTGCCAGGAGAGTAAGATTGTACACATCGGGGGTGGGAGTGATGAGCGCCGAAGCTACGACAATGCCCAGAATGGCATATCGCCTTGTGCGCACGAGCATTCTTGCCTTGACGATCCCAAGCTTTCCCAGGGCGAGGAGAATGAGGGGCACCTCGAATGTGATACCGAATGCGAAGATCATGGCCGCGGAAAAAGTGAGATAGCGTTCTACGGATATCATGGCCTTGAGGACCTGGCTCTCATAACCTGTGACGAGAAACGTTATGCCCGAGGGAAGCACCACCTTGAAACAGAAGAGACTGCCACCGTAAAAGAGTATTATGGCCGCGAACACAAGAAGGTACCCATAGACGGGCTTGATCTTGTACAACCCCTTCATCTCGTACCAGGCAAAGAAGATGATGACGGGAAGGGCGAAGAAAATGCCGGCAAAGAGGGCGAGCTGAACGGTGGCAAGAAACACCTCCTGAATGGTCAGGTAATAGACCTTGATGCCTGTCGCCTTGACGAGGAGCAGGAGCATTTCTTTTGAATAGATGAAGCTGACAACCCCGGCGACTGCGATAAAGGCAAGTGACTTGAGGAAAACCTTCCTCACCCCTGTAAGGGCGCCTATGATCTTTTCCCGTTCCATATGGATCCGCTCCGGGAGGTCCCCAGCGAGATAATGTATTTCAGCGCATCGTCCGTGGCCATATCAAGAAAAAGCAGGTCATCCTCCTTCGCGAGGATGATGTATCCCGATGTGGGGTTCGGCGTGGTCGGCACGAAGACCGAGCAATGCTGTACTCCCTTGATCTCCACCCTGTTCGTGACAAGACCTATCGCATACCTGCCCGGAAAAGGGAATTCGATGAGGACAACCTCCTTGAAGGATTGTATCTTCTCTGAAGAGAAAGCTTCCATCATGTCCTTGACAGAGCCGTAAATGCTCTTGATGATGGGAATCCTTTTTACCAGTTTTTCTCCCCGGAAAAAAACGGTCTTCCCGAAATAATTGGAGACGAAAAGGCCGGTGAGGTAGGTGATAACGACAAAAATGATGCATGCTGTTCCCGTTATATAGACCTCGCGCTGAAATACCTGCAAAAAGATGTTCCTCAGGGCCGGCCCAATAAAGTTCTCGATGAAGGAGACCACGAGGTAGACGATATAGGCTGTCACAATAAGGGGGATCAGCACCAGAAGCCCGGTAATGAACTTCTTTTTCACGTGATTAGCGATACTCATAGTGTCGACATACTATCGTCAGGAAGGGGGAAAGTCAATATAAGACAAGGACCGTTCCATGTTCGAGCAACTGTGTTCTGTGTCGAGAAACAAAAACCTCAAGATGTGGTTTGTGCCTTAGAACTCGGACCTAAAACCTGGAACAGTCTTTAAGAAATTCCTTCACCTTCTCGCCGGAGGCGAGCGGTTCGTAGCAGGTTGTGCCGATACAGGGGATGACGACATTTTCTCCGGCGGCATCGTAGGTGACGAAGGAATAAGGGTGGTGCGCAAAAAGGGCGGCTTCGGCGACCTGCGACCCTGCACCGCTTCGGACTTCGAGCTTTACGAGACGGAAAAAGGCATCGAGGGCACAGAAAAAGTAGGCTCCGTGAATGGACATGGATATCGCGTCGGAGAGGAACGCCTTCAGGGCATTCTCAGCATGTTTCCTGTACCTGTTGCTGTCGCCGGAGATCGCCGCAAACTTGAGAAGGAGAATTATGGCAAGGGCATTTGCCGACGGCCGTGGCACGTCCTCAATGCCCTTGAGGCGTATTCCGATAACCTCTCCCTCTGTGTCAAAAAACCCTGCTCCTTCGGTGTCCCAGAAACAATCGATGCACCTGTCGATAAGGTTCCGGGCCTCTGTAAGGCAGCCTCTTTCCCCCGTTGCCTCGTACACGGCAAGAAAGGCGTCGCAGAGATGAATATAATCGTCGAGCAAGGCCTTCACGCCTTCAGAATGGTAAAGTTCCCCCTCCCGCACGTTGAGAGCGCGGATCCTGGCGAGGCTCACAACGGCCCTGTCGAGGATCCTCCTGTCGCCGAATGTCCTGTAGGCCCTGCAATATGCCGATATCATCATGCCATTGAGGGAGGTATAGAGAGCGGTATCGATGAAGGGCTTCTGCCTCCTGTCCCGCTGGGCGAGAAGCTTATCTTTCCCCCGCTGCAGCACATTCGTTACATGAGCGGCGTCCATCCCCGTTCTCGTGGCGATCTCGTCAGCCGTCGCGCAAAGAGAGAGCACGACCCTGGATGGATCGTGGTGCACCGTTCTGCCCGGATCGAAGAGATGCGCCGACAACAGGGAGAACTCCTCATCGGTCAGGACCCGCTTGAAATCCTCCCGGGTCCACGTGAAATATCCTCCCTCGTCATCGGGCGTCACGTCGGCATCCATGCTGGCATAGAAACCGCCCTCGGGATGGGAGAGTTCCCTGTCGACGAAAGTGATTATACCCCGGGCCACGTCTTTGAAGCGGGGATCCTTGAAGGTCCGATACCCATCACAGTAATTCCTCAGGAGCCAGGCATTGTCGTCAGCCATCTTTTCAAAGTGAGGCACACCCCAGGCCTTGTCTGTGGAATAACGATGGAAACCTCCCCCTATGTGGTCATGAAAACCGCCTCCGGCCATCGCCGAAAGTGTCTTCTCCAGCATGTCGGCAAGGTTTTCATCGCCTGTAAAGAAATACCTTCCCAGAAGAAATTCGATGGCGCCCGACATGGGGAATTTCGGGGTGTCCCCAAAACCCCCGCATGTCTTATCGAATGACGCCAGCATCTTCTGTGCCGCCTCATCAGTGGCGGGGGAGGAAAGGGACGCTTTCGGGGCGCCGTCCATCTTGAGGGCATCGAGAAACAGCCTGCCCTGCTCTTCGATCTCGCCCCTCTTCTCCGCGTAATACCGGCTTATCGCCACAAGAACCGTCCCGAATCCCGGCATGCCGTGACTATCCACGGGAGGGAAATAGGTCCCCCCGAAAAAAGGCTTCTTCTCGGGGGTCAGGAAAACGCTCAGCGGCCACCCTCCGCTCTGACCCATCGCGGCAACGGCCTGCTGGTAGCGGCGATCGATGTCAGGCCGCTCGTCGCGGTCAAGCTTGACGGCGACAAAATGCTCATTGAGGATCGCTGCCAGTTCCTCGTTCTCAAAGCTCTCCTTCGCCATGACATGGCACCAATGGCACCAGACGGCGCCGGAACTCAGGAACACCGGTTTGTTCTCCCGCGCCGCCCTTTCGAAGGCCTCATCGGACCATGGATACCAGTCTATCTTCTGATGCGCGGCATGCTTGAGGTACGCCGACCTTTCATTGGCAAGCCTGTTCATGTTTCCTCCCTTCTGAGCGGCACCCAGATATTGTCATCAAATATCAGCACGAAAGGAAACCGTGTCAACAATGTACCCAATGGTTTTTGCCCTTGTCACTTATCCCTTCATCGGGCATAATACACACAAACAGCAATTAAGACGAGGAGTCCGCCCATGAGATCTCTTAAACGTTTTACGGTATGTTTGGCCCTTGGTGTTGCAGCGCTCATATTCCTATGTGCGAAAGGGGAAACAATGGACCTCATCTTTAAAGATGCGCAATACTCTTTCCAGGCCCTGAGGACACTGTCCGCAGCCGCCGGCGGCGCTGCCGACATCGGGGAATGCCTCAAGACCGCATACCGCATCAAGGAAGGTGACGATGAAAGCTGGTACCGCGAATGGCTCCTCACGGCACAGCAGCGAAGGAAAGCAGCGGACGATCTGGCTTCGCGCGGCAAGAGCATAAGCGCATTCAGGGAATACCTCAAGGCGTCCAATTATTACCGGGCGGCCGAGTTCTTTCTCCACAAGAACCCGGGCGACCATCGCATCCTTGCAACGTGGCGCGAGAGCCGCGAGAGTTTTCTCAGGGCGGCAAAGCTTTCTCGTTCGCCCATAATCCCCGTAGAGATCCCCTTCGAAAACACAACTCTTCCCGGCTATTACTGCCTGGTCGACGGCAAAGAGGTGAAACGGCCCCTTCTCATTATCCAGACCGGCTTTGACGGAACGGGTGAAGAACTCTATCATTCCGTGGCGATCTTCGCCATTGAGAGGGGGTACAACTGTCTTATCTTCGAAGGGCCGGGACAGGGGCGCGTCATACGTGAACAGAAAATACCCTTTCGCCACAACTGGGAGACCGTGGTCACCCCCGTTGTTGATTTTGCCCTCGCACAGAAGGAAGTGGACCCCCAACGTGTAGCGATCATGGGGATCAGCTTCGGCGGATACCTGGTGCCGAGGGCCATGGCCTTTGAAAAACGTATCGGGTTCTGCATCGCCAATGGCGGCGTTTACGATTTCCATAAAACCGCGCGGCTTACACCGGAACTTGAAGCGATGATCGACTCGAAAGAAGCGTCCGAGGCCTTCGACAAGGAGACTTATGAAATGATGCAGAACAACCCCTCATCGCGATGGGCGATCGGCAACGGCATGTTCACCTTCCATGCAAGAAGCCCGTCGGAGTGGTTCCGGATGACACGGGCCTACACGCTTAAGGGAGTTGCGGACAGGATCACCTGCAGGATGCTCGTCGTCGATTCCCAGGACGACAGGGACATGCCCGGGCAGTCAAAGGCACTCTTCGATGCACTCAAAGGCCCCAAAGACTTTTTACTTTTCACCAGGGAAGAAGGAGCGGAAGAACACTGTCAGATAGGGGCTTCCTTCCTATCAAACGCACTCATCCTCGACTGGCTGGATGATGCGATGAAAACAAGACGATGATGCGTCATTCATCCTGCATCATGTAAGAACACAGCGGTTCCTCTTCCAAATAGTTTCCCGTCGCCTCATAGGCGCGGGCACGGCAGCCGCCGCAGATGAGGATATGGCGGCATCGGCCGCATTTGCCTTGATATGATGAAACATCGCGGAGGTGCCGGAAGACCTCAGAGCCTTCCCAAACCTTTTTCACGCCTTCCTTTCGGACATCGCCCGAAGGGGCTTCAAGATACCCACAGGGCTGGGCGACACCGCGGTGCGAGATAAACATGAAGCTTTTCCCCGCGAGGCACCCGGCACTTTTCGGCGTTTCGCCATCTTCCTTCACGATGCGATAGTAGTGGGGGGCGCAGGTGACCTTCATCTCCAGTTCGTTCTTTCTTTCCATGACACGAAGCCGGTGGAGTACCTTCTCATAGGCCGCAGCGGACAGTTCCTTGCCCTTGAGACCCGTTCCCCTGCCCACGGGGACGAGAAGGAAAACGTGCCAGGCAACAGCCTCCAGAGACTTCACGAACTCGTATATCTCGTCGAGGTCATCGACATTGAGTATCGTGACCGTCGTGTTTATCTGGAATGGCATCCCCGTGCCTTTGAGAACGCGCGACGCTGCGATCACGGCTTCGAAGGAGCCGTTGACGGCCCGAAAGCTGTCATGGCTTCGCCTGTCCTTTCCGTCGATGCTCAGGCTCACCCGCCTGATCCCGCAAGTCTTGAGCCTCCTCGCCGCCGCCTCATCGAGCAGGGTGCCGTTGACGGCGATCACCATTCTCAACCCCCTATCGTTCCCATACTGGATGATTTCGAAGATATCGGGCCTCATGAGCGGTTCCCCGCCAGTGAGGATGACCGTCGGCTCTGAAAAGGAGACGATGTCATCGATGACCTTCCTGCATTCCTCCACTGAGAGTTCACCCTCATAGGGACCCGACGCGGCAGATGCGCGGCAATGGATGCAGGAGAGATTGCAATTGCGCGTCAGTTCCCAGGCGACCATCCTCAGAGGGTATGTTCTTTCGCCCATGTTCCGATCTCTTTTGCAAAGTAGGTGATGATGATGTCCGCCCCGGCGCGCCGGATGCTCGTCGTGGATTCAATGACAGCCCTTTTCAGGTCGAAGGACCCCTTTGCGGCCGCGAACTTTATCATGGAATACTCACCGCTGACGCTGTATGCCGCCAGCGGTATGTTGAATTCGGCACGCGCCGACCTGAGGACATCGAGGTAGAAGAGCGCCGGTTTTACCATGACGATGTCGGCCCCCTCCTCGATATCGAGGGCGATCTCCCTCATGGCCTCGCGGCCGTTGGGGGGATCCATCTGGTAGGACCTGCGGTCGCCGAACTGCGGTGCCGACTCGGCGGCCTCCCGGAAGGGGCCGTAGAGACAGGAAGCATACTTGGCGGCATAGCTCATAACGGGAACATTGTAATCGCCGTGGAGGTCAAGCATCTCCCTGATGGCGTGCACCCTGCCGTCCATCATATCCGAGGGCGCGACCATATCGGCGCCGGCCATCACGTGGGTGAGCGCACTCTTTGCCAGGAGCTTCAGGGTCTCGTCGTTGTCGACGTGGCCGTCCTTCACGATGCCGCAGTGACCATGACTTGTGTACTCGCACATGCAGACATCGGTGATCACGAGAATGTCGTCGCCGAAGCGGCTTTTTATTGCGCGCACCGCCTGCTGTGCCACACCGTTCTTGTCATAGGCGCCGCTGCCTGTCTCGTCCTTCCTTTCAGGGATCCCGAATATGAGGACGGCCGGTACTTCAGCCTCGAGCACACTATCGATTTCCCCGAGGACCCCGTCGACGGAGAACTGGCTTATGCCGGGCATGGCATCGATGGGCACCTCCCGTTCGCTCATCTCCTTGACGAAAACGGGGTAGACGAGGCAATCGGCGGAGAGAGTCGTCTCGCGCACCATGCTCCTAAACTTTTCACTCTTCCTCAGTCTCCTCGGCCTGTACGTCGGGTAACGCATAAAACCTCCCTGGAACATAATAACCAATAATCACATTCCAATAACCAGGGGAAGACAATTACCAATGGACCAGGCACCAATGACCAAGGAAAAAACAACAACGGCCACCTGCGCATGGAGGATGCAATTCGTCTCGCCGTTGCCTTTGCTTGGTTATTGGTCAACTGGTCATTGTCCTTTATCTGGTTATCGGGATTTCGTCATTGGTTATTATTTTCTTATTTCCTCTTCCGTCAGATAACACTGCGGATCATGCGCCCAGAGGTCGCCTGTCGCGGCTTCGGCACGGACACGAAAGTTTCCGGCGCAGACATCGAGCCACTTGCACGTTGCGCATCGGCCGCCAACGTGCTTCTTCTTTTCCTTCAGCCTTGTCATGACCGGATCGGAAAGGTCGGTCCAGATAGCACTGAAGGGCCGTTCGCGGACATTGCCGAAACCATAGTGCCTCCAGAACTGGTCCGCGTGGACATTCCCCCTCTCGTCAATGCAGCCGATGCCCACACCGGAGGAGTTGCCCTCGTTCATCCTGAGCAGTTCCAGCACCTCAACCGCCCTTCGCGGGTCCTCCTTGAGGAGCCTCAAGTAGACATAGGGGCCATCGGCATGGTTGTCGACGGTGAGCACCTCCACGGACCGGCCCCTGTGGAAAAGGGCCTTTGTCCTATCCATGATAAGGTCCACAACGCGCCTAGTCTCGACATGGGAGAGGTCCTCTTCCATGAGCTTCGAGCCTCTTCCGGCGTAGACAAGGTGGTAAAAGCAGACACGCTGGATATTCTCTTCCTCGATGAGATCGAAGATCTTCGGGACCTCATCGACGTTCCTTTTATTAATGGTAAACCGCAGGCCGACCTTGATCCCCGCCTCCCTCGCGTTCCTGATCCCTTCCATCGCCCTGCCGAAGGCCCCCTCAACGCCGCGGAAGGCGTCGTTCACCGCGCTCATGCCATCGAGGCTGACGCCAATGTAGGAAAGGGAACACCGCGAAAATATCTGCGCCTTCTCTCTTGTGATAAGGGTCCCGTTTGTCGATATGACCGCCCTGATGCCCTTCTTCACTGCATAGTCGATAAGTTCCGGGAGATCCTCCCTCAGCACCGGCTCGCCTCCGGAAAAGAGGATCACAGGCACACCGAAGCGTCCCAGGTCGTCGATAAGCGCCCTGCCTTCATCTGTCGACAACTCATCGCCTCTATAGTCTTCGCCTTCGGCAAAGGCGTAACAGTGGACGCACCTGAGATTGCACCGCTTCGTCGTGTTCCAGACCACAACGGGCTTCTTGTCCTTCGAGAACTGCAGGAGGTGTGACGGCAGACGCGATGATTCCCTGCCGTACCTCAAGGGGTCGGAGGCCTCGACGGCACCGCAGTAGAGTTTTGATATTCCAATCATAGTGCACCTATTTTGAGCTGAAAAGTGAAAAAAGTCAACGGCCTTGTCCTTCCCTGCAGCAACCCCCGAATTATTGAAAAGCAACTTTATCTATGATATGCTTGAGGCTGTTCGGGGCGTGGCGCAGCATGGTTTAGCGCGCTTGCCTTGGGAGCAAGAGGTCGCTGGTTCAAATCCAGTCGCCCCGACCATAAGAACGGTTTCTTAGTCTATCCACCGCACAAATTTCTCAAGATCGTCCCGGGGAGAGGTGAACTCGTTGACGGGGCTTGCGGCATCGGGATACCCAAGGGCGACACCGATGACCACGTCCTTGTTGTCGGGGATGCTGAGTATGTCCTTTATGTCGTCTTCATATGCGTTGATAAGACCGATGGGGCACGTGGAAAGGCCGACATTTTGGGCGATGAGCACAAAATAGCCAAGCGCGATCCCGATATCTACAAGACGAGCCTCGGAAAAGGCATTGTCGAGGCAAAAAATCACCGCCGCAGGTGCCCCGTAAAAGTTGCAGCTCCCTTCATTAACAAAACGGTTGAACTCCTGCCCCATTTTTTCCAGATAAGGGTTCATCAAGATGAAAGACTCGGCCCCCCTCTTCTGGAACTCCGCCGAAAGGGGCTTTACGTTCCCCGGACTGCAGGAGATCTGCTTTTCGCGGTAGAGCTTCACAAGCCGGCGGCTCAGCCTTTCCTTCTCTTCTCCCGTGACGACGATGAACTCCCAGGGTTGAAGGTTGATCGCCGACGGGGCATGAATGACAAGGCCCAGTATCTCCTCTATCTGCTGTCTTGAGACCGCTTCGGGCCTGAATGCCCGGACACTTTTTCTAACCTTGATGGCTTCGAGCAGATCCATGGATCACCCTCCCTTTTTCAACCCTGCGGGCACTTAGACCGCAAATTCAGTCTCCCTCCGCGATGCCGTCAGTATTTCCCGGTGGACGATCCTTCCGTATTCATTCACAAGGATGCTCTCCGCCAGGTCTTTAACAACTCTCTCGCACAGCCATTCCGGCAGACCCGACATAACATGTATCGGCAGGAAAACGCGGGTTGTCTCGCTTTCTATCCTGTCCTTGTTCGACCGCTTCCACACCCACCTGCGCGTGAGGGCGTCCCTGTCATCCCTGAAGATGACCTCCCCCTTGTCCACTATTTCCTGCTCACCCATATCCATGGGGACAAAGGTCTCACTCCCCTGTGCAAAGGTAAGTAAAATGTTGCCATCGATACCGTTGATGGCATGGCCGCTGATAGGAACGAGGTACTTGAGGGAGATCGAATTATACAGGTCGACGATGGGATTGAATCGAGGGAACGGTCCCCCCTTGAGGGCCTGCCTCAGAAGGGCCTCTATGGAGCTGGGATATTTTGTTGTGCCTATGCCCATCTTTTTGAAGGCTTCCCGCCATGCCTTGATGTTCGGATGGTCCTGCGGGCGTTCAAACGAAAAATGGACCATCAGATCGTCAACGACCTCCTCAAGTCCATCTTCGCCGTACCTTATGTTGTCAATCTCGCAAACAACCACACCGACCTGCAATGCAGGAAAAAGGCTGAATAGCCCTTCATCGATGGTGAAGACCATTATATTTTCTTTGACGCTACGCCAATGCGGGCAATCGCCCGAAGAAGTGCCATCTCATACATCCGGTATTCCACCTGATCATATGACATCGTCTTCAAAAGGGTCTCCGCGCGTTCCATTGCCTTTTTCGCACGTTCAACATCTATATCCTTCGAGGATTCAGCTGTATCTACAAGCAAAGTCACCTTGTCATCAACAACCTCGGCGAATCCGCCGCTCGACGCAAGATATATCGTCTCCCCGCCTTTCTTGTACCGGATCTCTCCGATCCGCAGGGTGGTGAGGAACTGGGTGTGGCCGGGCATGATCCCGAATTCGCCCTCCGCTCCCGTGGCCTCCACCACATCGACTTCATCCTTGACAACCGTTTTCTCAGGGGTAATTATCTCAAGGTTGAGCATATCGTTTTATTATTCTCCCATAAACTGTTTCGCTTTTTCAACAGCCTCTTCAATGGTACCAACCATGAAGAATGCCTGTTCCGGAAGGTCGTCGTGTTTACCCTCGACGATCGCCTTAAACCCCTTGATCGTGTCCTTCAGGGCAACATACCGACCCGGCTGACCGGTGAAAACCTCTGCAACGAAGAACGGCTGAGAGAGGAATCTCTGGATCTTCCTCGCCCTGGCAACTGTGAGCTTGTCATCCTCGGACAGTTCATCCATACCGAGAATTGCGATGATATCCTGAAGCTCCTTATATTTCTGGAGTACTGCCTGAACGTCACGGGCAACCTGATAGTGCTCCTCGCCTACGATCTGCGGGTCAAGGATACGGCTCGTGGAGTCAAGGGGGTCAACGGCCGGGTAAATACCAAGCTCCGATATCTGACGTGAAAGAACCGTCGTCGCATCGAGGTGCGCGAATGTCGTAGCCGGTGCAGGGTCTGTCAAGTCATCAGCAGGAACGTAGATGGCCTGCACCGAGGTGATCGAACCCTTCAGTGTCGACGTGATCCGTTCTTCGAGTTCGCCAAGGTCAGTGGCCAGGGTCGGCTGGTAACCAACGGCGGAAGGCATACGGCCAAGCTGCGCCGAAACCTCTGAGTTGGCCTGTGTGAACCGGAATATGTTGTCTATGAACAGAAGCACGTCCTGGCCTTCTTCGTCGCGAAAATACTCAGCGGCCGTCAGAGCGGTCAGACCGATCCTGGCGCGGGCACCCGGAACCTCAGTCATCTGTCCGTATATGAGTGCACACTTGTCAAGAACGCCTGAGCCTTTCATCTCCAGCCAGAGGTCGTTACCTTCCCTCGTGCGCTCACCAACGCCACCGAAGACGGATATGCCGCCGTGGTGCTGCGCGATGTTGTGGATCATCTCCATGATAACAACCGTCTTCCCGACGCCGGCGCCGCCAAAGAGGCCGACTTTCCCCCCCTTCGGGTACGGCTCAAGAAGGTCGATGACCTTGACGCCCGTTTCAAGGAGCTCGATCTTGGTGTTCTGCATTGTCAGGAGCGGTGCCGGACGGTGGATAGGATAGGTCATATCCGTCTTGACGTCACCCTGATTATCGACAGGCTCACCAACAACGTTGAGCACCCGGCCCAGGATACTCTTGCCCACGGGAATCGCTATCTGGCCACCCTTATACGCTGCATCCTGCCCACGAACGAGACCATCGGTCGTGTTCATGGCGATGCACCGCACCGTATTGTCTCCGACATGCTGGGCTACCTCAAGGATGAGATTTTCCGCTTTATCGTTAATAGCGGGGTTTGTGACATAGATCGCCCCATATATTGGTGGAAGCTGATCAGGTGGAAACCTGAAATCTACAACCGTTCCAATGACCTGCACTATTTTTCCTCTAACCTCCACGCTGCTCATCTATCTTCCTCCTTAGGTTATGTTCCTCTCAAGGCTTCAGCGCCACCAACGATGTCCAGCATCTCGTTGGTTATACCTTCCTGTCTTCTCTTATTGTAAACAAGGGTGAGGTACCGTACCATTTCACCACAGTTGCTCGTCGCATTCTCCATGGCGCTCATCCGGGCCGCATGCTCCGACGTCTGTGACTCGATCAGGGCATAATACAGCTTCGTGCTGATGTAGCGCGGAATCAACGATTCAACTATCTCTGTACGTTCCGGTTCGGATATGTAATCGATATACTCCACATCGTCAGGGGTCTTGATGGGAATGAATTCATCGAACACAATCTCCTGTTTCACCGCAGACGCAAAATAGGTATACGAAAGATACACCTTATCAAACTCGCCCGACAGATAGAGACTGATGATCTCTTCGGCAACGACATCGACGAGCTCCTGGTCAACCTTCTTGATATCGACCCAGTCCTTTACTACATCCGCCCGTCTCTTTGACAGGTAATCGCGCACCTTCCGGCCGAAGACATAAACCCCGACCCTTTCGTACTTGTCGCGGTTCTGCCTGGCGAAGTTTTCCGCAGTCAAGGACACATTGACGTTGAAACCACCGCACAGGCCCCTGTCGGACCCGATGGAGACTATAAGGACCTTCTTGACCTCTTCTCTCGCTGCGAGAAGCGGATGGGCGTCGTCGGGCATGTTCTTAACGACCCGTCCCGTGAGCTCCTCCATCTTTAAGGCGTATTCCTTGATCTTTTCAAGTTCTGTCTGCGCGCGCCTCAACTTCGACGCGGAGACCATCTTCATCGTCCTCGTGATGGTCTGCGTGCTGTTCACACTGCCTATCTTTCTCTTTATATCTCTTAGCGTAGCCACTCAAAGCTCCCTTAGTAGGTAAATCCGTCTCTGAATTCGCCGAGCGCCTTCGTAAGCTTTTCTTCGATCGACGCGTCTATGGCCTTCTTATCCCCGATATCCTTCAGGACGCCGGCATGCTTGGAATCCATGAAGCGCATCAACTCCTGCTCGTACTTCCTGAGGGCGCTTTCCGGATAAGTATCGATGAACCCGTTCGCTGCGGCATAGAGAAGCACGACCTGTTTTTCGATCGGGATCGGAACATACTGTCCTTGCTTAAAAAGCTCCGTCAACCTCGAACCGCGGGCGAGCAATGCCTGCGTCGCTTTGTCGAGGTCACTGCCAAACTTGGCGAAGGCGGCCATTTCGCGGTACTGGGCCATTTCCAGCCTCAGCCTGCCTGCCACCTGTTTCATTGCCTTTATCTGGGCGTTGCCGCCGACCCTGGATACTGAAATACCGACGTTGATGGCTGGCCTGACACCGGCGTAGAACAACTCCGGCTCCAGGTATATCTGTCCGTCGGTAATGGAGATAACGTTTGTAGGAATGTACGCGGAGACATCGCCAGCCTGTGTCTCGATGATGGGAAGGGCGGTCAGTGAGCCTCCACCATGGGCATCGTCCCATTTCGCCGACCTCTCGAGAAGTCTTGAATGCAGGTAGAAGATATCTCCGGGGTACGCTTCACGTCCCGGCGGCCTTCTGAGGAGCAATGCAAGCTGGCGGTATGCTACGGCGTGCTTTGAGAGATCATCGTAGATGATGAGTGCGTGTTTTCCGTTATCCCGGAAATACTCTCCCATCGAGGTACCGGCGAAGGGCGCGAGAAACTGCAGAGGCGCCGCGTCGCTGGCGGTTGCGGCTACGACAGTGGTGTACTCCATTGCGCCGTATTCCGTCAAAAGGTCGACTATCCTTGCCACGGAGAATCTCTTCTGACCGATTGCAACATATATGCAGAAAACATCTTTGCCTTTCTGATTGATGATCGTGTCAAGGGCGACAACCGTTTTCCCGGTGCCCCTATCGCCGATGATCAGCTCCCTCTGGCCTCTGCCGATCGGAATCAGGGCATCGATCTCTTTGATACCCGTCTGCAAGGGTTCCTTCACGGGCTGGCGCACAACAACGCCCGGCGCCATCTGCTCGACGGCGCGGAACTCTTTTGCCTCAATGGGACCTTTACCGTCTATGGGATTTCCGAGGGCGTCGACGACCCTGCCGATCAATGCCTCACCGACGGGAACCTGGGCGATCTTTCCTGTCCTCTTGGCGAGATCGCCTTCCTTTATCTTGTAATCCTCGCCGAAGATGACGGCGCCGATGTTGTCTTCCTCAAGGTTCTGCACCATCCCGGTGATGCCGTGGGGCAGCTCGAGGAGCTCGCCGGCCATGGCGTTCTCAAGCCCGTAGATCCTCGCAATTCCATCGCCCACCGTCATGATGACGCCGGTCTCCTGAAGGTCGATCTCCTTTTCGAAGCCCGATATCTTCTGCTCTATAATCCTGCTTATTTCGTCGGCCCTGATCTCCATAGACACTACTCCTTCAGTATATTTTCCTGCAACGTGTGCAGCTGTCTTCTCACGCTTCCGTCTATTATTGTTCCCTTGATGGCCACCTTGACCCCGCCGATGAGGCTCTTGTCCTCCTGCACTGTCAGGATGACCTTCTTCCCGAGCTTCTCACCCATTTCGGTCTCTATTTTCGTCTTCATGGCATCGTCGAGGGGAAACGCCGTCCAGAGAGTGCCCTTCACTCTTCCTTCCTTTTCATCCACCAGGTCGTTGTAGACATCCCTGATAAGTGAGAGGTACCCCATCCTGTTCTTTTCGAGAAGCATCGTGAACATACTGGCAAGGGGCGTGGAAACTTCAAGAGATCTCAGGACGTCACTGAGGACCTCTTTGCGCTTTTCCACCTCCACGAGGGGAAGTATGATGGCTCTCTTCAGGCGCTCTTCCCTGTCGAAAACACCAAGGATACCTTCTATCTCAGATTGGTATTCCTTGTACTTTCCATTCTTTTCACCGACATTGAATAGTCCTTTTGCATATCTCTTGGCAATGGATTGGCTTATCAATTCATGCTCCTCAATTTTAGGATGAATTCTTCAACCAGTTGGTCGTGATCCGATTGGGTGATCTTTTCGGTGATCAGCTTCCCCGCCTGCTCGATGGTGAGATGGGAGATCTCTTCCTTGATCCTCCGGGCCACCTCTTTGGTCTCCTGTGCAGCTGTCAGACGGGCCTGTTCCCTTATTCTTGCCGCGAAGCTCATTGCTTCATCGATGATCTTCTTCTTTTCGGTTTCCGCTTCCTGCGCGGTCTGCTTCCTGAAAGCCTCGATCTCTCCATCCAGCCTGTCGAGCTTAGCTTGATACTGGGCCCGCAGGGCTTCGGCCTCATTCAGGGCCTTCTGTGTCTCTTCAAGCTGGGTCTTGACAGTATGGTGGCGTTTTGCGAGGAAGCTTTTCAGGGGTTTGCCCACAAAATAAATGAGGAGACCCACGAGAACCGCGAAATTGAAAAATTTTAAGACTAAACTCCAGATCGACTCGCCGCCGGGTGCCATCAGATACTCCTTTGCAAGATCTTCTGCGCTGCTTCCGCTGAGAGTTTGCTGACATCGCCTCTCAGTGCGTCGTAGACCTTCTTGCCTTCCAGTTCTATCTCGCTCTTGATCTTTGCGAGCTCTTCGGCCAGCTCGCTTCTCGCTTTTTCGATCACGTGAACGGCTTCCTTGTTTGCATCCGAGAGGACTGCATCCCTGCTCCCGATGATGGGCTTTCTCTTCTCCACGAACGTGGACTCATAGTTCTTTTCCAGATCTATGGTGTCCTGTTTAGCCCGCTCGACGCCGTCCGTAAGGCCTTTGATGGCGCTCTGCCTTTTGTCCAAAGCCTTCAGCACGGGCTTGAAGAGGAGGAAATTCAGTATAAAAAGAAGGATGAGGAAGTGAATGAATTGGTACAAAATGGTTACATCGAAGTTAATCATAGGGAACTTCCTAATTAGATTGGCGTTTAACTATCCGTAGGTTTTTAACACAATTCCCGTCGGTATTTCAATTATTTTGTTACATATTTTCAAGAAATGTTGTCTGCGGCGGTTTGAGCCCGATGCGGGCATCATTTCAGCCCGTTATCAGCTCAGACAGGCGCTCCAGGTCCTCGCGTGAATAGAATTCAATGATGATCTTGCCCCGGTTCTTTCTCATCGTGATGTTCACTTTGGTCCGCAGGGCCTTGACCAGCATCTCTTCAAGGAATGCCACCGCGGGCTCCTTGGAAGGGGCCTGTTTCCTCGCCTGCCTCTCCAGTTCCCGAACGGATGTCCCGTCGCGAAGGACCTTCTCCACGAACCTCTTCTGTTCTTTTTCGTTCTTCAGCGAAAGGATGACCCGCCCGTGACCCTGTGTAAGCTTGCCCTCCGCCATGAGTTCCCTCACCCATTGCGGCAGCTTCAAAAGGCGCAGGCAGTTCGTGACAGAGCTTCGGTCCACCCCCATTCTCTTAGCAACCTCTTCATGGGTATATGCAAACTCCTCCACGAACCGGTCATAGACGCCAGCGACTTCAAGGGGCCCGAGGTCTTCTCTCTGGAGGTTTTCCATGAGGGCTATCTCCAGTGCCTCCCTGTCGTCGACGTCCCGCACCATCGCCGGCACTTCCCTGAGGCCCGCCAGAATGGCTGCCCGATAGCGCCTCTCCCCGGCGATGATCTCGTATATCTTACCCTTCCTCTTAAGGATGATCGGCTGGAGAAGACCCTTTTCGCCGATGGATGCCGCCAGTTCGTCTATCCCTTTTTCGTCCATTCGGATACGCGGCTGGGCCGGGTTCGGCACGATCTGGTCGATGGCGATGAGCCGTGTCGTTCCCTTTTCCTCCATGTCCTTGAGTATGGCGGAGAGTCCTCTTCCCAGCGGGTCTTTCTTCACGCCTCGCTCCTCTTTTCCAGAATTTCCGAGGCCAGCCGGAGATAGCTCTCGGCGCCCCGTGAGCTTATATCATAAAGAAGCGCCGGCTTTCCATGGCTTGGCGATTCACTGAGCTTCACATTTCGGGGAATGACCGTCGTGAAAACGGTGTCGTTGAAACACTTCGTAACCTCTTCCCACACCCTGAAAGAAAGATTGTTCCTCCGATCGAACATGGTCAGGAGTATGCCCATGACCTCGAGACCGGGGTTGAGCTTTCTCTGGATGATGGAGATGGTCCTCAACAGCATGGCAAGACCCTCGAGAGCAAAATACTCGCACTGCAGGGGTATGATGACACGGTCGGACGCAGCCAGGGAATTTATCGTGAGAAGCCCCAGCGACGGCGGACAGTCAATGAATATATAAGCATAGGTATCGCCCAGTTCCTCCATGGCCTTCTTCAGGGCGTATTCACGCTCGTTCGTGTCCAAAAGCTCGATCTCGGCACCTATGAGGTCTGGGTGAGAAGGGATGATATCGAGATAGGGAATTGCGGTCTTCCGTATCACGTCGCCCATGGTCTTCTCGCCGATAAGGACATGATAGATGTGGTCGGTGACATTATTGTAGGGGATTCCGAACCCGGAGGTGGTGTTGCACTGGGAGTCCATATCTATGATGAGGGTCTTGCGTTCGGATACCGCGATGGAGGCCGAGAGGTTGACCGCGGTGGTCGTTTTGCCGACCCCGCCCTTCTGGTTCGCGATGGAGATCACCATGACAATTTCATTACCATACCATATTACTGTAGGCTAAGAAACTTTTTTATAGATGAGAAGCCTGTACTCTTTCGCAACCCCCGGCAACGCATAGGATAGGTTCTTTTCAACCCCGTACCCCGGGCAGGGTCTTTCATTCTCCTTCTTTCCCTTCAGCACGAAGACAAGCCCTCCGGATGCAACATGCCTGTCGGCGGCCGTGAGGATAGCACGGGTTGTTCCGTAAGCCTTGGCGACAAGCCCATCCGCTTTCAGAGGATCGATCACCTCCACTCTTCCCTCTTGCGGCATCAGATTGCGAAGTTCGAGCATGCGCCGAACATGGCGTTGAAACTGCATCTTCTTGACGCTGCTGTCCACGGAATGCACCGTGATCCCTTCATTGAGGATCGCCAGCGGGACAGCGAGGATACCCGACCCCGAGCCCACATCGACAAGGGCACTCCGGTCCTTTATGAAGGCGTGGAGAAAAAAGGAATCCGCCAAAAGCTCCCTGCAGACACGTTCCATGTCCTTGAGACCCACGAGATTGATCCTCCGGTTCCATCGATCGAGCTCCCCGACGAACCGCACGAGACGCATCAATCCGGCCTCATCGAGGGGGATGCGGAAATGCTCCAGAGTCTGTCCTATCAGTCCTTTAAAGTCCACGCGCTAAAGAATAGCATATTTTTTTTTCTTCTGTTATACTAAGCGCATGCGAAAATTTGCCTTGCTTTTAATTGCTTTATTTGTGCTCGTTTCCTGCTCTTCAAAGGCACCAAAGAAAACCGAGAATCCCGTCGATCTTTACGTCACCGGCGTCGGTCTCATGAACACCAAGAAATATGATAAGGCCATAGAGAAATTCAAGGCCATCCGTGAACAATACCCCTTCGATCCCATGGCCCTCGTCGCCGCCGTTAAACTCGGTGACACATATTTCCTGAAGAAGGACTACGTTCTGGCCGCCGGCACTTACGAAGATTATTTCAAGGCCCACCCCGATGAAGAGAATATCCCCTATGTTCTCTTCCGTCTTGGCGAAAGCTACGAAAAGCTCTCACCCAGCATCGACCGCGATCAGGCAAACACGGTGAAAGGTATCGAGCGGATAACGTATCTGAGAAACCGCTATCCCATGAGTTCCTACTCCAAAGAATCCGAGCCGAGATTGAAGAGGTTCATACAGAAGCTCGCCGACCGGGAACTCTACATCGGGGAATTCTATGTCAGGACCGCCCAGTACAATGCGTCCATCATCAGGCTCGAAGGTATGCTGAAGCGCTATCCCAAATCGAGGAATGCCGACAAGGCCCTCTTTTACCTTGTAACTGCTCACCGGGAACTGGGCGACCAGGACGAGAGCGATCGCTACCTGGAACGGTTGCGCAAGGAATACCCGAAAAGCATTTATGCACGGTCCACTATCAGGCAACGCAAGACCCTGAAAATGGTGCGCGCGGAAGAAAAAAGTGCTGCCGCTACCACACCCGGTGCCGCGGCACCCCGCCCGGCGTCCCCCGGTCCCTCCATGCTCAGCCAGAGCGGACCCGGCATCCCTGTAGCCAGTGCAACGACTTCCGGCGGCGGCAATGCAGCCACGGAAATGCCGCAGTACAGGGAAAGGAAAAAGAAGGAAATAGATCTGAGACCTCCAGAGACGGTGCCGGCGGCGGCACAAGCGTCCGATAAGCCGGCAAAGGAACCGCCGGCAAAAGAGCCGGTAAAGGTGGCTGCCGTCCCAACAACAAAGCCTGCTCAGACAGCCGCCAGCGATGAGAAAGAATCCTCGGAGAACAAACCAAAGGCAAAAGGCATGGACAAGGCACTGGGTTTCCTGGACCAGAAAAAACCCATAGACATCGTTTCCGATACGATGGAAGGTTTCGACAAGGAGAAGTACGTCTTCTTCAAGGGCAGCGTCGTGGCCAAACAGGATGATCTCTACATTTACTCAGACACGATGGAGGCCTTCATGAGCGCCGACACCAACGAGATCGAGAAAGCCAACGCAAAGGGCAACGTGAGGATCATCAAACAGAACCGGACGGCAACCTGCAAAGAGGCCTTCTTCGATAACGTCAAGGCCGAGATCATCCTCAAGGGGGATGCCGTCGTGACCTCGGGCCGGGACAAGGTCGAAGGCGACGTCGTCACTTACTATGTCAATGAAGACCGTGCGGTGGTCACCGCGGAAAAGAAGAAGAAAGCAAAAGTGACCATCTATCCGCAACAAAAGTAGAGACGGCAAAACACCATTTCTCACAATCTCACGAAAAGCTTCCATGCAAAAGCAAAGTACATAAGGGTCTTGTCTTTGACCTTGAAACCTGAGACTATGTCTTGCCTTCCAGAAAAGGAACGGGATCGGACTTTCGATATACCAGGGCCTGGCACACGGCAATGGTGTCGTCTCCGTCCTTTACCGTTATGTAATAGGATGCCGTCCTGTTCGTCTTGTGCGTTTCCTTTGATTCGGCGAGGAGCAGGGATCCTTTCCGGGGCGGCTTCATGTAGGTAATGTTCATGTTCAGCGCGACGGCTATCCTGTCATGGCTGTTGGACGAGATCTCGAAGGCCTCGTCAATGAGCCCGAAAATGGCCCCGCCGTGGGCGTTGCCGTAAATATTGTCCATGTCCCCCGTGTAACACATCTCGCAGAGGGCGTATCCTTCGCTGACATCTTTAAGGCGTATATCGAGAAGACGTGCAAAGGGCTCTTTTCCCACCTGATCGAAATAGGCGCTCTTCTTTTTGTCGTCCATCCCCTAGAGCACCTTTTTCAAGGCATTGTCGACGTTTCCCCTGGGCTGCGCCCCGACAATGCGTTCCGATTCGGTGCCGCCCTTGAAGATGATAAGCGTGGGGATTCCCCGCACGCCAAATTGTGCCGCGGTCTGGGGGTTCTCATCGACGTTGAGCTTTAGGACCTTCACCCTGCCTTCATATTCCGCCGCAAGGGCATCGATCACCGGGCCCATCACCTGGCATGGACCGCACCAGGTGGCCCAGAAATCGACGAGAACAGGGATGCTGGAATCGAGCACCTCCGCCTTGAATTCTCCGTCCGTTACCGCTTTTGCGCTGTTCATACCATCCTCCTTATTCGTTTTCCGCCGCAAGATATCCGGGCAGGCAAGGTTTCCATATAGTTAAGCCCTTGGAAAACCATTGTCAACCATTTCAGCCCTCAAGACATTCCTTCCATTCCTCTTCGGAGATGCGCCGTATCCTGCCGCCGTCGTTCATGTCCCGTACGAGCCCCGCCTCGATGCAGGCCTCATCGGTATACCCGCGTTTTTCCCAGTACCCCGATACGTAATGATCCATGAGGGTAAGGCGAATGATGCTCTTCGCCGATTTATATCCCCAGAGGTAGGGAACAAAGGCCCTTACCGGCCCGCCGTAATCCTCTTCAAGGTACTCCCCGTCGAATTCATATGCCAGGAGCGTCCTGTCCCTCATGGCCGTTTCCACGGGAATGGACGTGTCGTAGATCCTCCTTATCGACCAGAACCGTACAAATGTCACGGAAGGATGGGCCTTAACGGAGTCCATGATGTCGAGGACCCTGACACCGCCCCAGTTTCCCCGCACGGTGAAGCGGGTAACACTTGTAAGGCGCGCGTCGACCACTTTCTTCGGCATGGCCTTGAGGTCAGCCCAGGTGAATGTGCGCGGCTCGTCACAGAGTCCCGTCACCTCGATCTCCCACCCCTCCCGGTCGAGAACTCCGGGATGCCCTTCGGCCCAGAACACGGGGGTCTTCAATTCTTTCAGACTGCTCATGACAATCTCCTATTTTAAATAATATAATGACCAATGACCAAATTCCAATAACCAATAAAATATCGTTCTCGTTATTTGCTTATTGGTTATTGATTTATTGGTCATTGTGCTCATATACTGACACGATCATGATGAAACTTACCGTCAGGAAGGACCGCAGCGGACCCGTTCGAGGTTTTCATCCCTGGGTCTTTTCAAAGGCACTTGCGTCCATACCGGAGGGTCTGACGCCGGGCGAACCCGTCGAGCTTTGTGACGAGTCCGGCTCGTTCATGGCCTCCGGCTATTTTAATTCTTACGGGCAGATATCGGTACGGCTCTGGGGGAGCGAAAAGGGCGAGCCCGTCGGGCCTGATTTCTTTGCCCGCAGGATAGAGAGGGCCGGCGATGTCCGCCGCCGCTACGTGGAGAGCCCGGGGACGAACGCATACCGTCTCGTAAACGGGGAGAGCGATCTCCTTCCGGGCCTTATCGTGGACAGGTACGGGGAATATCTCGTGGTGCAGTTCCATACCCGGGGCATGGAGCGCTGGAGAAATGAGGTCGTCGAATCTCTTGTAAGAACATTTCGGCCAGAGGGCATCTGGGAACGCTCCGACGTCTCCGTGAGGAATATCGAGATGCTCGGGGCCGTCAAGGGGCTCTTGCACGGGAGCGTACCCGATGTGATCGAGATCAGGGAGAACGGCTTCAAGTTCCTCGTCGACGTCAAGGAAGGACAAAAGACGGGCTTCTTCCTCGATCAGCGTGACAAACGCCTGGCCTTCGTGAGATACGCGACGGACAAGGATGTCCTCAATTGCTTCTCCTACACCGGAGGATTCACGGTCTATGCGATGGCCGGGGGAGCCCGCCGGGTTGTCAGCATCGATTCTTCCCGGCGTGCCCTCGACGTGGCGAGGGAAAACATCATGCTTAACGGATTCGATCCATCCCGGTGCGAATTCATCTGCGACGATGCAAAAAAACACCTCAAGGAAACCGCTGCGCGCTTCGATGCGATCATTCTGGACCCGCCGGCATTCATAAAAGACAGGAGAAAGAAGCCGGAAGGCCTCGCAGGCTACCGGGCGATCAACGAAATGGCCATCAAGAACCTTTCACCGGAGGGCATCCTCGTGACATGTTCCTGTTCCGCCCACCTGTCCCTCAGCGATTTCCGCTTTCTGCTGTCAGAAGCCGGTGCAAAGACCGGAAGAACCCTCACTCTCCTCGAGGTCCACACCCACGGAATAGACCATCCCCAGTTGGTCCCTTTCACGGAAGGGGAATATTTGAAATGCTTCTTCTTGAAAGGATGAAACAGTTCTAAGTGTTGAGCTTCAGGAAAAGACGGAAAGATTCCCGTCTTTCACTTGAAACCTGAAGCTTGAAACTTAACACGATCTTCTAGAGATTTACCCCTATCCCCTTCCCCTTCAAATACTCCTTCACCTGCCGCACCGTGAAGGTCCGGAAATGGAAGACCGATGCGGCGAGCAAAACATCCGCGCCGCCGCGCACCACGCCTTCGTAGAAATGTTCGAGGGTTCCCGCACCGCCTGAGGCGATCACGGGCAAGGTCACTGCATCGGATATGGCCTTCGTGAATTCCAGGTCATATCCTTTCAGGGTCCCGTCTCCGTCCATGCTTGTCGGAAGGATGACTCCGGCACCGAGGTCCTGGCACCGTTTTGCCCATTCCACTGCATCTTTGCCCACGGGCGTCGTTCCGCCGGCAACGACGAGTTCGAAACCGGAGGGCATGGCAGCGCTGCGCCTGGCATCGACGGCTATAACGATCCTGTCGCTTCCGAACCTGTCGGCCGCCTCCTTTACAAGGGTCGGGGTCTTGACGGCGGCGCTGTTCATGGAGACCTTGTCGGCCCCGGCCTCGAGTACAAGCGCGATGTCTTCCGTCGTGTTGATCCCGCCCCCCACAGTTAGGGGAACGGTGACCACCGATGAAACCTCCTTGACCCATTCGAGCCGGGTCTTGCGGTTCTCGACGGTAGCGGCTATGTCGAGCATGGCAAGCTCGTCGGCCCCTTCCTTCTGATAATAGGCTGCGTTCTCTACGGGGTCGCCGGCGTCCTTGAGGTCCACGAAGTGGACACCTTTGACGACACGGCCGTTCTTCATATCAAGACAGGGCATGATCTTCACGATCTTCATATAATGCTCTCCTTTATTCCTTTATCGCGGGCCTGCCGCCCGTATCGGTTCATATTAAATACCCGCTTTCACTCTCCGCTGTCAACAACGCCGGGACTTGACAAAATCCGTCAGGTGCCCTTGCCGCCCCGTGTAAATCTCTGTAAAGTATTTTGGCGAGCAGCCGATAACATCTCCACAGGCACGATTCTCCATCTTGCGTCGATCATAAGGCCTCGGCCACCAGTGCGGCCAAAAGAACCGGGAGGTATGCTCACGTGAAGATCCAAAACCTTAAGAACCTTGGAATTTTCTACAAAATCATGGGAATATCGGTCATCGTCATTGTCGTTATCATCCTCTGGAACATCCTTTATCTTCTGCCCCAGATGGAACGAATAATGCTGAAGGAGAAACAGAACGCCGTCAAGGACGTTGTCGACGTGGCGTTCAGCATGCTAAACGATTATGACAAAAGGGTGAAGAAGAACGAAATAGCATTGGGGGATGCGCAGATACATGCACTGATGTCCGTCCAGCAGCTTCGCTATCGGGGCAACGAATATTTCTGGATAAATGACCTGGAACCGAAGATGCTGCTGAATCCCGTAATGATAGATCTGGAGGGACAGAACATCTCCGGATTTGAGGACCCCCGGACGAAAAGGAAGATCTTCGTGGAGATGACGGCGATAGCGAAAGAGAAGAAGGCCGGGTTCTATGAATATTTCTGGGCACGACCGGATACGAAGATCATCACGAAGAAACAGTCATACATCAAGATGTTTGAACCCTGGGGATGGGTGATAGGTTCGGGTATGTTTCTCGACGACGTGAACCGCGAGATAGCAAAATTCCGCTGGATCATCGTCGGCACCACCTTCATTTGCGCCCTTTTCGTGCTTGGATTGAGCTATCTGATCGCTAACAGCATAAGGAAGAATCTCAACAAGGCCGTTGATGCCAGCAAATTGCTGTCTGAAGGCGATCTGAGCATCGACATAGGAACGACAGGCTCCGACGAGACGGGACAGCTTCTGCAATCGATGAAGAACATGATAGGTTCCTTCAATACAATGATCGGCAGCATCAAATCATCGGTCGGCAGTCTCGACACGTCCGTGGAGACCATCAAGGCGCTTGCAGGAAAAACATCGCAGGGAACGAGGACGCAGGCCGATCAGGCAAACCAGATATCGGTCTCAGCCGAGGAGATGAGCCAGACCATCATAGATGTCGCAAATAACGCCAACGGCGTCAAGGACGCCTCGACAAACGCCATGGAAGCGGCAATGACCGGGAAAAGGGTCACGCAGGAGGCCGTCGCGGAGGTCAACAAGGTCCAGCATTCCTCGATGGAGCTTGCAGACACGATCCAGAAGCTCAATCAGCGTGTCAGCGAGGTCGCCAAGATAATAACCATCATCGACGACATAGCCGACCAGACAAACCTTCTGGCTCTCAACGCGGCCATCGAAGCTGCCCGTGCAGGTGAGCACGGACGCGGTTTCGCCGTCGTCGCCGACGAGGTGAAAAAACTCGCCGAAAAGACAATGAACGCGACAAAGGAGATCACCAGCCACCTGACCACGGTACAAAAGGAATCCGAGGAAACGACGAGATCCATGAAGATCACCTCGTCCGAGGTTGAAAGAGTGACGGAGTATATGCAGGAGGTCGAACAGTCGCTGGGGAACATTGTCTCCTCGTCCGAGCAGGTTCGCGACCAGATCCTGCAGATCGCCACGGCCGTTGAGCAACAGTCCGCCAGTTCCGAGGAGATCGCAAGGAACATCACCTCCACGTCCAGCATTGCCAAAGAGATCGAGGCGGTTTCGGGCCAGGTGATGTTCGAGGTGAACAAACTCGTCGAGATCACGGAGGTGCTGGGAAGTTCGGCGGCACAGTTTAAAATAAATGCCTGAGGCGCGGCTTCAAGAGGGGTACCGGGGGTAACTGGGGTAAGCCGCTGACAGGAAGATGCGGGCATGCGGGGGATTTCCGTGTGCCCCTTCTTTTACCTTACGAGAGCCCTTCCTTCCATTTTCCTATTTGTTGTCTGAACGTCCGGCGGATCTCCGAGGATGCATCCTTCCATGTCGACCATGCTTCAACGTTCGGCTCCACGCTGTCTCCCGAAATGCCCGAAGCGGCGAGGTCTTCGGTTACATGCGAACGAATCGTGCCTTTTATCCTTTCAAGCTCCTCCATGCAGGCCTTTTCGATGGCCTTCAATTCTCTGCAGGACCTTTCGTCGATCACGAAACCGATGAACGAAAAAAGCGGGCCCATCCCCGAGATATCATCCGCGGCCTCGAACTCATCGGTTAGGATGTCGAGGGCGATCTTTCTTTTTTCGTCGTTGCCGCATTCGAGCGCATCAAGCTGCTCCCTTGTCTCGTCATCGTCGGCCAGGCCTTCACGGTAGCGCCTGTACATCGTCTTCATCCCGGCGGCGAGTTCTTTGAGGGCAAGGGACCTCTTTTCCTTATCGTCCATGACAAGGCCCCTTGTCTTCTCCATGGCCAGTTGAACGGCGCTTTTTATCTCCGCCACGATCACTCTCCCAAATCTATTTTCAAAGCATCGGTCCTGTCATAATACTGCGTGCTGTATTCAACAACGAGGGCATCTTCGATCCCCTCGAAACGGTGGCCTATTCCGGTTCCAACACGAACCTTCATGCCTTTTTCAAGCAGAGATGTCTCTCGCTCTCCTCCTGCATGGTCGGCAAAGACCGCCTTGATCCTGCCGCTTATGACATAAAAGACCTCGTCTTTTCTTTCGTGGTAATGACCGCCGCGAAACTGGCCTTTGCGCAGTTCGAAAAAAGCAAGGTGGCCGATGTCTTCCCTGTAGGATATCTGGGCAAACTCCCCCTTTTCATCGACCCAACGCTTTGCGCCGTCCAATTCTCTGTTTTCGGGCAGGCTCTCGATGAACACTCTATCCATTATCGCTCCGAATGCGCATGCCGGTTTGTGAATCCCCATCGACGGCAGGGGGCTTCATAACGGTTTCATCCCTTTTTCGAGGTACTTCTTTGCCAGATCGATGTAGAGTTCCTTGCCCATGTTCCAGTATTCCATGTCCTTTGGCGCGATATTCCGGATCACACGCACGGGGTTCCCGCCGACCACGACACCGTCGGCTATTATCTGTCGCATTCTCACGACGGCACCCTCGGCGACGATGGTGTGCTTGCCGACCTCGCTCGATATGCTGAGGATTGCCCCCATGCCGATAACCGCTGAATCGCCTATCTTTGCGGCGTGTATGATGGCACCGTGGCCTATGGTGACCCGCTCTCCGATGCGGCAGTACCTGTCGGGAGGGGCGTGGACCACAACCCCCTCTTCCACTGCCGTTCCGCTTCCGACCACAATAGAGCCATAGTCTCCCCGGAGGATGGCACCGTGGCCTATGTAACAGTTGTCGCCTATTACGACATCACCGATGACGTGGGCAATGTCGCTCACATAACTGTCTTTGCCGACCGTCGGCTTTTTTCCGTTGTATTCGTAGAGCATGTGCCTCGCCCTCTGTTCAACCGGGAAAGGAGATCATTTGTTGTTCTGGGCCTTCTTTTCCGGCGGCTGGGTCTTCTGGCCCTCCGTCTTAAGTGCGGCCTCAATTGCAGGGAAGTTCGCACCCACGACGAGTTCCTTGCCATTGATGATGAACATCGGGGTGCCGTTTACACCGATCTGGCTTCCTATCTGTTTGTGGGCATTCAAAAGATCGACTGTTTCCTGTTTATTGCATACGGTGTATTTTTGGGTATCCAGTTTCCCTTTCATCGCGTCTTCATATGCCTTTACCCTGTCGGAGGAACAGAAGATATACCTGATCTTGTTCTCGGCGTCCTTGTGAGAGGGCAGGGGGAAGAAAAAGACATACCGGGTCACGTCCTTCAGGGGTCCCAGATACGATGAGGCGCGACGGCAATAAGGACAATCGGGGTCGGTGAACTCTATGATCGTCTGTTTTCCATTGCCGATCTTGATTGCTTTATCGAGGGGGATATTCTTGACATTGGCCACGAGTATCTCCGCTTTTCTCTCATCCGTCAGGCTCTTGCCCGTCTTGTCCACGATCTCGCCGACAAAGAGAAGCTCCGGTTCCTCAAAAAAATAGATGATCTCACCGCCCTTTGAAACCTCGTAGAGGCCCTTGACGGGTGTGGGACGCACGGAATCGAAGGGTATCTGCGGATACGCCTTCTTGAATGTTTCCTCGCAGGCTTCGGCGCACCGGCCGGCGGTCACAAAAAGCAGGGACACGCCGATCCCTATCAGCATTATATACAGGAAACAAAGGCTCCTTTTCATTATTCCTCCAGGTGATATTCGATGGTCAAATATATCACCGACAGGGGCCAATTTCCATGACTAATTTTCCGCGAAGGCAGGCAGCCGCCGAATTCCGCTCGCCGCCGCGGACGTATCCTTGATCATGAAAACGAACTGGTTTACCCGATATCCATCGCTGTTTGCCGGACGGGAAAGGTGTCTTGCCTGTTACCCATCGGTTATCAGGCCCACTATTCCCCTTATGTCGTCAAAAACGTAATCCGCCCCGGCATTCGTAAACTGCGCACGGGAGGTCCTGCCGGTGAGGACGCCTGCCGTCAGGGTGCCGAAGGCCCTGCCGGCCTCTATGTCCGTCGGATGATCTCCGGCGAGGATCGCCTCACCCGGCGCGCTATGAAGGCCCGCAAGGGCCAGGCGCACATGCTCCGGGTTGGGCTTGACGTAGCGCGTATCGTCGCGGGTCACCACGATATCGACATGGTGATCGAGATCAGGGAATATGGTCTCGATCACCTCGATGCAGGTCCGGGTTATTATCCCGACTTTTATGCCTTTTAACCTCAGTCGGGCGAGGGTATCCTTCGAGTAGGGATAGAGGGATTTTCCCCGGGCGGCGTCGATCTCGAGGAGGCGCAGTTCGCGAAATGCCCTTTGACGGAAGTCGGAACCCTCCTCGCCGAGTGTATCCCCTATGGCATGGATCATCTCGAGGATGTACTCGTTCGCCTGGGAGGCGACGACGGATTCGTCGACGTATTCCCTGGCCGCCTCTTCGACCTTTGCTCTCAGAACAGAAAAATCAAGGGTAAGAGGGGTCAGGGTGCCGTCAAAATCGAATATAGCGGCACGTATCATAGGATCACACAACCGGGAAGCCCGCCTGTCCCTGGATCGCTGCGCTCATCATCCGTTACAGGTCTTTGAGGCAATCCGTCGCGGCGGCCACTCCGGCGCCCATCGGGAAAGAATAGCCGAGATCTCTCAAGGCGAACTCGATGGCCGCGACGGCCGTTATAACGTCATACTTGTCGGCATAGCCGAGAGTCGCCAACCGGAATACCCTGCCCTTCAGCTGGTCCTGTCCGCCGGCGCCGGTGACGCCGTATTTCTTCCATAGGGTCTTGTATATCGCCTGACCGTCGATGCCTTCCGGGGCGCAGATGGCCGTGACGGCGGGAGAGGGATTCTTCGAGAAGATCTCGAGGCCGATGGCCCTCGCGCCTTCCCGGGTCGCCCTTGCCAGCATCTCGCTCCTGTGATAGACGTTCTCCAGCCCTTCTTCCCTGAGTATCCTGAGGGACTCCCTCAGGCCCACGATCAGTGAGATGGCGGGGGTAAAGTTGGTCTGGTTCTTTTTCAGGTTCTCCCTTTCCTTCGCCCAATTAAAATAGAATCTGGGTATCCTGGATACCTTATTGAACTCCCATGCCTTGGCACTGACCCCGGCAAATGCCAGTCCCGGCGGAAGCATGAGGGCCTTCTGGGAACCCCCTATCAGGATATCGATGCCCCATTCGTCCATGGGCAGAGGGAGAACACCCACCCCGGTTATACCGTCGACAACCATCAGCGTGCCGGGATAATCCCTGACAATGGCGGCGACCTCCTTCACAGGGAAAACGGTCCCCGTGGATGTCTCCGTGGCCTGCATATAGACGGCCTTAACCTCTGGGTTCTCCTTGAGAGCCCTCTCGATCACTGCGGGGTCGAGGGCATCCCCCCAGGGAAGGTCGATATTAGCACAGTCCACGCCGTAGGCCTTGCAGATCTCGGCCCATCGTTCGCCGAATTTGCCGCTGCGGACCACTATGGCCCTGTCGCCTGGAGAAAGCATGTTCGTAACGGCCCCCTCCATCGCACCGGTACCCGATGAAGAGAAGATGAGCACCTCGTTCCCGGTGCCGAAAAGATGCTTCAGGTTTTCCCTGACCTCTTCCACCACTATCTCGAACATGGGGTTGCGGTGATGAACCATGGGTTCCGCCATTTTGAGCAAAACCTCCGGCGGGATCTGGGTCGGGCCCGGAGCAAGCAAATACCGTTTCTGCATTGTCAATCTCCTGAATTTTAATGCTAGTTTCTAACAAATTCGTCTCAAAACCGTCAAGCAAAATGATGTTACAAAAGATTTCCCGTTTATGCTATATTTCACCTATACGATTTCCCGTCAGGAGGCAAAGATGTCCCAGGGTCCATACAGCGATACAGTGATCGACCACTTCGAACACCCCAGGAACATGGGCGAGATGGAGGGGGCCGATGGCATAGCACAGGTCGGCAACCCGACGTGCGGTGACGTGACGAAGATCTTTCTCAGGATAGAGGGCGACCGTATCGTCGATGCCAAGTTCAAGACCTTCGGTTGCGCGGCCGCCATCGCATCGAGCAGCATGACGACGGAACTTATAAAGGGAAAAACCATTGATGAGGCGCTCAAGCTTACCAACGAGATCGTCGCTCGAGAGCTTGGCGGTCTCCCCGAGGCTAAACAGCATTGTTCCGTAATGGCGGAAGCGGCTCTTCGGGCAGCCGTCGAAGATTACAGGAACAAACAGGGAAAGTAGCCATTTCGTGACGGAATTCTACGTCAGAACATCGAGAAGGGTGGAGGCTTTGAACATAACCGGCCAGGTCGTGAACGCCATAAAGGGGCAACCCGGGAATATCCTCCATGTTTACACGCCCCACACGACATGCGGCATCACTATCAATGAAGACGCCGACCCCGATGTCATGCGCGATATAATAGATGCCCTGGAGAGGCTGGCGCCTGCCGGCCATTCGTACAGACACAGGGAAGGAAACTCCGATGCTCACATAAAGGCCCTCCTCGTCGGCGCGTCGGTGAGCGTTCCCCTGTCGGGGGACATGCCCTCACTGGGAACGTGGCAGGGTATTTTCCTCATGGAATTTGACGGGCCGAGAGAACGCAAGGTCCTGGTCACAATAGCATGAACTATCGGCGACTGCCGGGAGAAAAACAGATGGAGAAAACAATGACAAAAACCAGGGTAACATGCATAGCCGTACTGTGCCTTATTCTCTTCGCCGCTTTCGTCACGGCGGTCCACGCGAAAAACCAAAAGGTCACGACACCGAAGGACTACGGGGCCTACATCAAGACGAGCAAGGGCCTCATCAGGCTTCTGCCGAACATCGTCTTTGATGAGGGCGATGTCCTTTTCGTGGAATCCAACAATCCGGCCCACTTCCCCCTCAAGGATTTCCAGTATTTTGTCCTCTACGGCAAGCACGACCTCAACGTGCTCACTGTGAACCCCATGGGCGCACTTCAGCCGTCGGTCCTGGGCAAAGCGCGCTTCGCCTTCGGCAAGAATGTCGAGATCGACGTCAAACCCCAGGGAACGGATATGTACATAATAAAGCCCAAGGGATTGCTTGGCAGAGGCTATTACAGCATCTGGATCAATGAAACGGCATGGGATTTTATACTGGACTAGCGAGAAGACAGTTTCAGGTTCCACGTTTCAGGTTCCAGGGAGATACGCGCCGAATATCCCTCAACTTTCCCATCAGCTAGAAAAAGAAGCCATTCTTGCAGGATTCGTCTTTGGTCTGAAACATTAGACTTGAAACTGGGGTTAGATTGGAGGCGGCATCCGGATTTGAACCGGAGAATAACGGTTTTGCAGACCGTCGCCTTACCACTTGGCTATGCCGCCATTAATTCAAGGACCGGGCGAGCCGCGTCGGCAACTCGTGAGATGTTATCAGCGGGCGTTTTCACCCGCTTCGGTAGTTATGGAGCGGGAAACGGGATTTGAACCCGCGACTTCAACCTTGGCAAGGTTGCACTCTACCGCTGAGTTATTCCCGCGTGTTGTCTTTTATAATACAAACCTGTTCCTGATGTCAAGATGGAAAAGGCATCGATGTCTCAAACCTGCACAGCGTAAAAAAACCGGGGGAGATCCGGATAATCTCCCCCGGCACTCAGCAGGCAAGCCAGCTACCCTGCATTCTATCACCATCAGGGAGGCCCAGAAGGCTTCTTGCCTTCAATCGCCCCATGCCGTTGTGGTCTGCGGTTCTTTATTTACCAACCACTTACGACCATTCAAGAAGTATTATTTTATATGGGTTCCTGTCATTTTTCTGTAAAACAGGCTACATTCGTGCTAGTTTTTATAGGATGAGAATAAAAACCAATCCCAACGAAGCATCGCCCCCCTATCTTTCCGATTCGCCTTATGTCACGGATAACGTAGGCAAGTTTACGGATGAACTGGACACCCTCCTTGGCATCGGCCACATCAAGCATTACAGCCCCGGCCAGATCATATACATGCAGGGGGAGGAAAGCACCAGCTTCTACTTTGTAAGGGAAGGGAAGGTCAAGGTGAGCATATTCAAGGAGAACGGTTCCGAAAAGATACTTGCCATCCAGGAGAATAACACCTTTTTCGGCGAGAGCGCGGCCTTCGATCGCTACCCCTATTTCGCCACGGCGACAGCCATGGACGAATCCGATATCCATGTGTTCGATATCGATGATGCAGAGGCGCTTCTCAGGGCCCATCCCGACGTTTCACTTCTCATCATCACCTCCATAATAAGAAAACTCCGACTCCTCGGACTGCAGGTTGAGGGCCTTTCGTTCCTGGACGCGCAAAAGCGCGTTGCCAGCATTCTTTTGAAGCTGATGCATGAGGTTGGGGAGCCCACGGCCGGCGGCATCCTCATAAAAAAGCGGATCACCCATGAAGATCTCGCGAACATCACGGGGCTTTCACGGGTTACGGTAACGAATGTTCTCAACTACCTGGACAGGCTGAAGCTCATCACAAAGGCGCGCCTGAAATACACGATCATCGACCGGGTCAGGCTTGAGTCCTTCGCCCGGTCGAAATGAAAAGAACAGGTTTGACATTTCGTGCCATCATCTGTTGCCTTACCCTCATGGCGGCCTGTCTCGTCCTTCGCCTGCCAGCTTACTGCGCGGATTTGAAAACAATCACCTTTGCTGCGACGAACAGCGTATGGGTGAGACAATTCCATGTCTTTACCGACGCCGTGCAGCGCGAGACCAGAAAAGACATCCGTTTCCTCTTTGTGGGCGGTCCTGAGGCGATACCGCCCTTTGAGCAGATAGAGGCGGTGCGAAAGGGTGTTGTGGATATTGCCCTTCTGCCCGCAGCCTACTTCGTCGCCCAGATGCCCGAAGCCGATGCCATGAAGCTTTCCCCTTATTCTCCCATGGAAGAGCGAAAAAGGGGAATATTCGGATTTTACAGGGAACGCATGGAGAGGCATCTTAACGTTATCTATCTCGGGAAGATCGCCGGTGGGATCAGATATCATTTGTACCTGAGAAAACCGCTGAAGGAACCTGATCTGAAGGGGCTCAAGCTTAGGGTGACGCCTATTTACGAACCCTTCGTCAGAGCTCTCGGCGGAGTTGGCGTCACAACGGCCCCGGGGGAGGTCTACGTCGCCCTCGAAAGGGCCATTGTGGACGGCTTCGGCTGGCCGTCCATCGGCGTCCACGAGATGGGGTGGGCAGAAGTGGTGAATTATGTCATTGATCCCGGTTTTTACCAGACCGATGTCTGTGTGCTCATGAACAAAAGGGCATGGGAAAATCTCCCTGCCGACGAAAGGAAGCTTATGGCAAGAACTGTTGAAAGAGCGGAACGGGAAACCTACGACCTTTCACGGAAACTGGCCCAGCAGGAAAGACAGCTTCTCCTTTCCCGGGGTGTAAAAGTAGTAGAGTTCCAGGACAGGGAAAGGGAATTCTATCTCGACACGGCCTACCGGGCGGGATGGGAAAAGGTCCTTGCGAAAAGTCCCGTGATCGGGGGGCGCCTAAAGAAATTGATGGGGCAATGATCGTGGGCCGTTTCCTTTCCAGGACACTCGACGCCACTGCCGCATTATCCGCCGCATGCATAGCCTTCATCGCTCTATCGATATGCTGCGAGGTCATCGCCCGGTATTTCTTTCACAGACCTCTCAGGTGGACCGTCGAGATCTCGGAATACCTTCAGATATACCTTGCCTTTCTCAGCGCAGCCTGGGTCTTGAGAAAGAAAGGCCACGTCACGCTTGACATCGCGGTGGACCGCTTCGGCCCCGGAGGCAAACGGGTATTCAGGATCGTGACGGATATCCTCGGCATCATCGTGGCTGCGGCGCTGTCCCTGTTCGCGGCCATAGTGGCCGCCGAACAGTTCCTTCTCGGAACACCCGTCATCAAGTCGCTGGAAGTGCCGAAATGGATCGTCATTGCGCCCATATCCATCGGTATGTTCCTCGTCGCCATCGAATTCTTCGTGAAGCTCGTCGATGATATACGGGGCGGAGGCTGACGTGGAATGGTGGGTCATACTTCTTGTCTTCTTCGGCGGTTTCATGGCACTGGTCCTGACAGGTTTCCCGGTAGCTTTCGCCTTTCTCCTCATCAATCTCGTCGGAGCCTACTTCTTCATGGGGGGAACGGAAGGCGTCAAGCAGCTTGTCCTCAACATGTACAGTTCCCTCGCCAACTTCACCCTTACCCCCATTCCCCTGTTCATATTCATGGGGGAGATCCTCTTCAAATGCGGCATAGCGCGCAATGTCCTGAATATATTCGATAAGTTCTTCGGTAAGATTCCCGGAAGGCTCGGCATTCTGGCCGTGGCCGCTTCCACGTTCTTTTCAGGTCTCACGGGTTCCGCCATCAGCAATACGGCCCTTCTGGGGTCGTCCCTCATGCCGGAAATGCGCAGGAGGGGCTACGGCAAACCGCTGATGATCGGCCCCATAATCGGGACGGGAGGGCTTGCCATGATGATCCCGCCAAGCGCCCTTGCCGTCGTTCTCGGTTCCGTGGCCCACATATCCATATCGGGGATACTGATGGGGGGCATACTTCCCGGACTCATCATGGCCTTCCTTTATGCGGTCTACATCATAGGGAGGACGCTCCTCGATCGCTCCATAGCTCCGGATTACGAGGTTCGAAGATTGGACACCGTGAGTATTCTGAAGGAGTTGCTCGTTTATGTAATGCCCCTGAGCTCCGTCATTGCCCTCGTTCTGGGCCCGATATACATGGGAATCGCCACGCCCACCGAGGCGGCATCCCTTGGCTGCGCCGGGGCTCTGATACTTTCAATGTCCTACAGGAAACTCACCCTTGCGATATTCTCCGAAGCGCTGGCAGCCACTCTGAAGACAAGCTCCATGATCTTCCTCATAATAGCAGGCTCCGTCGGATACAGTCAGATAATCTCCTTCAGCGGCGCCGGAGCGGGTTTGATCGCCTCCATTGTTTCGCTCAACCTGCCCGATATCCTTCTCATTATGATCATGCTGTCGGTACTGCTCGTGCTCGGCTGTTTCATGGACCAGATAGCCATGATGATGATCACGGTGCCTCTTTTCATGCCCATCGTCTATCAGGCAAACATCGACCCCCTCTGGTTCGGGATCATGATGCTCATTGCCCTCGACATCGCCTTCACATCCCCGCCCTTCGGCCTCCTCCTTTTTGTCATGAAGGGCATCACTTCCGAAGATATCACCATGATGGACATTTACAGGGCAGCCGTACCGTTCATCGCCTGCAACCTCTTCACGCTTGCCCTCATACTGGCCTTTCCCCGGATCGTTCTGTTTTTTGCGAAGTGAGAGAAACGAAATGGTTATTGGTCATTTTTGGCGAGGATATCCATCACCGCCCCGTTCCAGCCCTCAGGTCCCGCGCCTTGCGCCCGCCTGAAATTCTGCCCGGCAAGGACCGGATCGTAACCGCCCCCGTGCTTTTCCACGATAACGGGGTGTTCAACGCATTGGAGCATGGGCAGGTCGTTGGGACTGTCCCCCAGCGCCACGGTCAGGATCTGGCCATATTCCTTCCGGAACATTTCGATAAGAATGGAAACGGCCCTTCCCTTGTCGCTTTCCCCCATTAAGTGATAGAAAAGACCCCGGGTGATATTGAAACCCTTACCCGTGACACAGCGTACCAGGCTTTCGCGTGCTGCCTCGTCACCACTGAAAAGAAAAGGTTCATCGAATTCCCGCTCCGCCGCCATGACCGCCTCGTTCAAGGAAAGGCCCGTTGCCGCGGCTATTTCCCGAGCGGTCATGTCGCCGAACCCGCGAACGTCAAATCCTTCTTCGCGAAGTTCCCCGATCGCTCTGCGAAGCTCCTCGTACCTGGCGCCAAGCCTCAGGACAAAATGGGAATGTCCTTCATCTTCCTCGGGGTTGACCCATGATCCCGCATTTCCCGAAAAATACCCTCTGGGCACGAAAACCGCTCCGCCGTTCTCGGAGATAAAAGGATCTCCGTTTCCCAGCATTACCCGGTAGTGCTCGATCTCGGCCCTTGTTTTGCTCGAACAGACGACAAGGGGTATATGCCGGTCCCTCAGGTTTTCGAGTGCGGGCAAAGCCGCCTCAAAGGAATAGGTCCGCGCGTCGAGGAGCGTTCCATCGAGATCCGTGAAAACAACGGCCCGGACACCCTTCCCCGGTCTTCCCGGGCGCATACCGCTGTATCCTTTGTCGACACGGTGTGGTATCATATATATATTATGCTATCGTTGCATGGCCCAAGGGAAGCGTAAAACAGTTTACATATTTTGCTTTGCTACTCGGCTAGAGTGCTAGACTATATCAAGGAGGCGCGTATGTCCGATTTTTACCAGACCGGCGCCGTAGCCACGCTGCACAGATTGGGAAAGAACAATCTGGAAGAGATGGAGTCAAGGCTCGCGAGGTTCGCCCACGACAGACCGATAGCCCTTGTCCTTCCCTCGCTGTACAGCGAGCTTTCCGGCCCCGCGCTCACCAGAATCGTCGAAGAGCTCAAGAAGGTGAATTATATCAAGGAGATCGTCGTAACCCTGGGCCCTGCATCGGACAGCGAGTTCAACAACGCACGGCGGTTCTTCTCCACCCTTCCCCAGAAGATATGCGTCATATGGAACAACGGAAAAAGGATGAAGAAATTGTACCGCGCCATCGAGGCAGAGGATCTCCCCACGGGCCTCGAAGGCAAGGGGCGCTCTGTATGGATGGCTTACGGCTACGTGCTGGCGCGGCGGGAGTTCAGCGCCATCGCGCTCCATGATTGCGACATCCTGACGTACACGCGTGATATGCTGGCAAGGCTCTGCTATCCCGTCACAAACCCCAGTCTTGATTACGATTTCTGTAAGGGTTTCTACACGAGGGTAACGGACAAGATGCATGGCAGGGTCACCCGGCTGCTGGTGACCCCTCTCATAAGGGCGCTTCAAAAGATCATCGGTTATCATCCCCTCCTCGTTTTCTTCGACAGTTTCCGGTACATCCTTGCGGGCGAGTTTTCCATGGACGTCAATCTTGCCCGCATCAACAAGATCCCCGGCGACTGGGGCCTTGAGGTCGGCACGCTGGCGGAGGTGTACAAGAACACCTCGATAAACCGCGTCTGCCAGGTCGATATATCCGAGAACTACGAACACAAACACCAGGAGCTTTCCCCCGAAGACGCCTCCAAGGGCCTCAACAAGATGTGCGTGGACATCTGCAAGTCCATATTCCGGACACTTGCCTCCGAGGGGATAGTCTTTTCCGACGGGTTCTTCAAGACGCTCTTCGCCACCTACACACGCACCGCCCAGGACATGCTGAAGCGATATGAGGATGATGCCTCGATAAACAGCCTGCGTTTCGACCGTCACGAAGAGAGTCTTTCCGTGGAAACCTTCACGAGGGGAATAAAAAGGGCCGCGGATGTCATTACGAAGGACCCCATGGGCGTTCCCCTCATTTCAAGCTGGGACAGGGTGACGGCGGCATTGCCTGACATGCTCGACAGGATCCAGGAGGCAGTCGAGGAGGATAATCGCTCGTAAAGAGCACGGGACCGGTTTGAATAAGCGCCGGCAGGGAGGAAGGATGCGTTTTCTTGTTCTTATCGTCTGTATCGTCATTCTCGTGGCCGTATTGTCCACCCAGAATTCACAGCCCGTTACCGTCTCATTCCTTGTGTGGACCTTTCAGGCATCCCTCGCCATAGTCATCTTCCTTTCCGCCATATCCGGAGTAGCCATAGGCATCCTCGTATCGCTTTTCCTGCGCATGTCAAAGAAACAGAAGGCGGCGGGGAAGGAGCCGGAGACTATTGCCGGGGTGCCGAAAAGATAGGGTCGTGAAACAGGGAACAGGGACCGGTTCCAAAGGACCGGCTTCATTCAGCGAGGTACAACAATGGAAGGTCTCGAACAATTGGAAAGCCCTTTCGCTTTCAGACAGTGCATAACCATCATAAAATCGACGGGCAACAAGGCCGCAAATCTGAAGGAATTGCGGGAGATAATCGAGACGGTGAGCAATGATTCGTTATTTCATCACACGTACCAGTATTTCCTGAAGGAACATATTCTCGAGTACACCAACGATTTCGCCCAGTGGGCCGGCGAAAGCCTTGAGGAGCGGGCGTTGGCCGAGCAGTTGTCCAATATCGATCCCTACTCGTGCGAAACAATAGCTGACCTTCGTGCAGCGCTTGTCGCCGTCATCGATTCCTATCTGGAAGTGTTCCCGGAGCCGCGCTATGCCCTTCCCGGAGACGAGTTCTTCTTCAATGAGACCGTCACCTTCGTCTTTCCTGTCGGCGTCTGCGCCAACAATCTCGCGGAGTTCTTCCTTGCCATGAAATTTGTGGACAGCGGCTGTATCTACTATCATTTTCACGAGGCCCGCATACGTGTTCCCGGGGGGACAGACGACTTCTCCCGATGGGTCGACGAGGTGCTCGGCAAGAAAGAACTGGCGGCAAAGATACGGGCCATCGACCCCTTCATGCATAATGCGGAAGAGATAAGGACGCACATTTCGGGGATCATCATGGAGGAAGTGAGCTCCGATATGGAAAAGACGGGGGTGAGGCCATGCTAGAATCATATGCCGGCATCGCGCCGAGAGGGGACCTCCTTCTTCTTCGGAAGCTGGCGGACCATCTTGCGGGGAAGACCTTTCTCCATATCAATTCCACCCGTGAAGGCGGCGGCGTCGCCGAGATACTGCAGAGAATGATCCCCATCATGTTGAGTCTCGGGATCAACGCCCGGTGGGACATCATTACAGGTGACGAAAAGTTCTTCGACATGACGAAGAAAGTGCACAACTCCCTTCAGGGATATACGGAATTCATCGACAAACAGATGTGGGAACATCATTTTGAGGTCAACGAAAAGAACGCCCTGAGCCTGGACCTCAATGCCGACGCGGTGCTGATACATGATCCCCAGCCCATCCCCCTCGCCACTTTCCGCAAGGAAGGCGTCTGGATCTGGCGCTGCCACATCGACGTCTCAAATCCGCAGAAAGACGTCTTTGGCCATATTGGCGAATATGCGAGGAAATTCGACGCTGCCATCTATTCCGTTTCCCGTTTTGCCGGCGCACTGGGCATCAACGAATTCATCATTCCTCCTTCAATCGACCCGCTTGCCGAAAAAAACCGGGAGCTCACCGATGAAGAGATCGCCGAAACGGCGGAGCGTCTCGGCATTCCCACGGACAGGCCGATCATCCTTCAGGTTTCCCGTTTTGACAGGTTCAAGGATCCCACCGGTGTCATCATGGCTTACAGGGCCGTAAAGAAATATAACGACTGTATCCTGGTCCTGGCGGGAAGCCCGGCCGCGGATGACCCCGAAGGCGCCGAAGTACTGCGCGAGGTCCGGCAGTTTGCCTCTGATGATCCTGATATCCGCATCCTTCTGCTGCCTCCTTTCAGCGACAAGGATATCAACGCCCTGCAGCGAATGGCCACGGTCATACTTCAAAAGTCGCTCAAGGAAGGCTTCGGTCTTACCGTGGCGGAAGGCATGTGGAAAGGCAAGCCCGTCATCGGGGGAGCGGTGGGCGGCATACCGCTTCAGATCACCCATGGGGTCACGGGTTTTCTCGTCCATTCGATCGAAGGAACGGCCTTCAGGATACGTCAGCTCCTCAACAACGTCGAGATGGCACAGCGGATGGGAGAGCAGGCCCGTGAATACGTGCGTCAGAATTTTCTCATCACGCGCCAGATCCGCGATTACCTGGCCGTGTGGTACACGCTCTCTGCAAAGACCAATAGCCTGGTAGAACTGTAGGGAGAGGGGAGACCGCAACTTGCATGCCATGATGTTCCGCTATACTGGTCAAATATGAGACGGCTCAACGACAGCGGTGCGGGAATGCGCATCGGGGCATTTCCCGCGGGGGACGGATCCACAACGTTCCGGGTATGGGCACCCTTTGCCAGGACGGTATCCGTCGAGATCGGAACGGGTTCCGGCAGCCGCAGGGCAACCCTGCTTCCGACACGCCGGGGTTATTTCCAGGGCAGGATGGATGCGGCCGGAGACGGTGATCTTTACCGATATATCGTCGATGGGGACCATCGCTTGCCCGATCCGGCATCCCGGTCACAGCCCGAGGGGGTGCATGGCCCGTCGCGTATCGTCGATCATTCTTCTTTTTCCTGGGATGACAACGGCTGGCGGGGCCTTCCCATCGAGGAGTACATCATATACGAACTCCATGTGGGGACCTTCACGTACGAGGGAACCTTTGAGGCCGTCGCGGGCTGTCTCGATCACTTCAAGGAATTGGGCGTCAACGCCGTCGAACTCATGCCCGTCAGCCAGTTTCCCGGCAGCAGGAACTGGGGTTATGACGGCACCTTTCCCTTCGCGCCTCAAAACACCTATGGCGGGCCATCAGGGCTTAAGGGCCTCGTAAACGCCTGTCACGATCACGGCCTTGCAGTTATCCTCGACGTGGTCTATAACCATCTCGGGCCGGAAGGCAATTATCTCACCCGGTTCGGTCCCTATTTCACGGACCGCTACCGGACACCATGGGGCGATGCCATGAATTTCGACGGGGCGCTGAGCGATGAAGTGCGCCATTATTTCATCGAGAACGCCCTTGAGTGGTTCACGGATTACCACGTGGACGCCCTTCGGCTTGACGCCATCCACGGCATATTCGATCTCAGCGCCAGGACCTTCCTCCAGGAACTGGTCGAAACCGTGGCATCGGCAATCACCGGCGAGCCGAAGGCCTATCTCATCGCCGAGAGCGACCTCAACGACATCCGCGTGGTAACACCGCGGGAAAGCGGAGGTATCGGCTTTGATGCCCAATGGAATGATGACTTCCACCATGCCCTCCATGCCCTTTTGACGGGAGAGCGGAGAGGTTATTATCTTGATTTCGGCACCATTGGAGGCATGGCGAAGAGCTTCCGCGAAGGCTACGTATACACGGGACAGTTCTCGCGCTATCGCGGGAGAACGCATGGCAGCCCGTCCCGGCACAGGCCTGCCAGGCAATTTGTCGTATTCTCGCAGAACCACGACCAGGTGGGCAACAGGCCGGGTGGCGAACGCCTCGGCAGTCTCGTAGACCCCGACAGGTTGAGGATGGCAGCCACCGCCGTTCTCATGTCGCCGACCATCCCCCTTCTTTTCATGGGAGAGGAATACGGGGAAACGGCCCCCTTCCAGTATTTCGTCAGCCACGGCGACGATGAGCTCATCAAGGCCGTGAGGACAGGCAGGACGGAAGAATTTGCCGGATTCCACTCTGGCGCTGAGGTTCCCGATCCCCAGGCGGAAGAGACATTCCTTCGATCAAAAACAGACCGGGGGCTTCGCTTCAAAAAACCCCACGATCTCATCTTCGCGTTCTACAGGCACCTCTGCGGACTGCGGAGATCTCTCAGGATGTGGGAGATAACAGATGGATGGCCTGCCGTCGAGTACCAGGACGACAGGGCACCGGTCTGTGTAACGATGTCTCTGGACTCAGGCGATATCGCCTGCTTTTTCAATTTCAATGAACGGGGGGCATCCCTTGCGTCACCTCTCCATGAAGGCTCATGGCTGAAGATCGTCGACACGCTTTCACCACAGTGGGGCGGAAGCGGCGAAACGGCGCCGGCACGTATTTCAGCGAGGGCCGGGGCCCAGTTTTCTCTCGGCCCCTTGAATGCCGTCGTATACAGAAGAGAACAATATATGGAACACCCGAGGAACTAGTTATGGAAAAACCCGTCTTCCGAAATCTGCGGATACCTCTTTCGACGTACAGGGTCCAATTCAATCACGGCTTCCGGTTCAGCGCGGCCGCGGCGATAATCCCCTATCTCAAGGAACTGGGCATCACCGACCTCTACGCGTCCCCCTACCTTGCGGCCCATCCCGGCAGTCTTCACGGTTATGACATCACAGACCCCACCAGGATAAATCCCGAGGTCGGCACCCCGGCGGACTACGATCTCTTCGTAAAGACACTGCGGGATAACGATATGGGACAGATCCTTGACATCGTTCCCAACCACATGTGCATCGACAGCAACAATCAATACTGGATGGACCTCCTGGAAAATGGGCTGGCTTCGTCGTGCAGCGGTTTTTTTGACATCGACTGGGACCCGGTCAAGAAGGAACTGTGCAACAAGATCCTTCTGCCCTTTCTCGGGGACCAGTACGGGGTCGCCCTTGAGAACAAACAGATCCAGTTGAGGTTCGAGGAAGGCTCCTTTTTTGTCTGCGTCTATGACAGCAAGCTGCCTCTTCTTCCTGAAACATACTCTGACATCCTTTCCTGGAAGATAGAGGACCTCGAGGAGAGCATCCGCGGCACGACATGTTTCGACGAGTTCCTCAGCATCGTGGCTTCGACGGGAAGACTTCCCACATATCTCGAGACAGATCCGGAAATGGCGGCCGAGCGGATCCGGGAAAAAGAGATCATAAAGAAAAGGCTCAACGAGATGTATCGAAGCAATACGGACATACGTGCCTTCGTGGAGAGGAACATAGCAGTTTTCAACGGTACAGCGGGCGACCAGAAGAGTTTCGACCTCCTTGACGATCTGCTGTCCAGACAGATATACCGGCTGTCGTACTGGCAGGTTGCAACGGAAGAGATCAACTACAGGAGGTTTTTTGACATCAACAGCCTCGCCGCCATCAGGGTGGAAGACCCCGTGGTCTTCGAGGAGACGCATCGCTTTGTCTTCGAGCTCATCGAAGCCGGAAGCGTCACCGGTTTGAGGGTGGACCACCCGGACGGTCTCTATGACCCTTCGGAATACTTCGACCGCCTCCAGCGGCAATGCTTCGCCATAGCAATGAAATCACACGTGGAAGAGGTCAGGGAGAACGTCGAACTCCCTTACGGAAGAACCTATATAGAATCGACCATATCGAAACGCTATGAGGAGGCCTTGAAGATGCAGAAGCACTTCAAGCCTTTCTATATCGTCGCGGAGAAGATACTCGGGAGGGGCGAGATCATGCCCGAGGAATGGCCCCTGTTCAGTACCACGGGCTATGTATTCCTGAACTCCTTGAGCGGGCTCTTCGTGGACGGCCGGAACGCGAAGGCCTTCGATGCCCTTTACAGACGGTTCACACGGATAGGGATGGATTTCCATGAGGTGCTCTACCAGAACAAGAAGCTGGTCATGGAAGCCGCCATGTCGAGCGAAATCAACACGCTGGGTCATAGTTTGAACAGGATCACTGAAATGAACCGCCAGACCCGCGATTTTACCCTGAACAGTCTCATAAAGACCATCATCGAGGTCATTGCCTGCTTTCCCGTATACAGGACCTACATAAACGGACCCGACGTGAAAGAAAGGGACCGCCATTATATCGAGCTTGCAGTCTCCCGGGCTGTCAGAAGAAATCCCGGCCTCAATGAATCGATCTTCCTCTTCATGAAAAGCGTCCTTCTCCTTGAGTTTTCTGCCGACATGAACGACGAGGAGCGCCAGGCACGCCTCGATTTCACCATGAAGTTCCAGCAGATAACAGGTCCCGTCATGGCAAAGGGAGTGGAGGACACGGCATTCTACATCTATAACCGCCTCGTATCCCTCAATGAGGTCGGCGGCAGTCCGGACAGGTTCGGCACCCCTCCGGACACCTTCCACGGGCAGAACATAGAGCGCATCAAGAGCTGGCCTTATGCCCTTATCACATCCTCCACTCATGACACAAAGCGCAGCGAGGATGTCCGGGCGCGTATAAACGTCCTTTCCGAGATACCCGGGGAGTGGAGGGAGCATTCCATCCTCTGGGCAAAGCTGAACAGGAGAAAAAAGATCGTCGTCAACAACCGCCGCGTACCTGACGGAAACGAAGAGTACCTTCTCTACCAAACGCTTGTCGGCAGCTGGCCCCTGGGCGCGGTGAGTGATGAGCAACACGAATCATACAGGGAACGGATCAAGGGCTACATGGTCAAGGCGGTAAAGGAAGCAAAGGTCAACACCAGCTGGATAAACCCGGACAGGATATATGAAGAGGCTCTCACCGTATTCGTGGATACCATTCTCGACAGGAACAGGGAAAACCTTTTTCTCGATGATTTCATTCCTTTTCAAAAGCGGGTGTCCCTCTACGGCATGTATAACTCGGCGGCGCAAACCCTTCTCAAGATATGTTCCCCTGGAATACCCGATTTCTACCAGGGAACGGAGATATGGGATTTCAGACTCGTCGACCCCGACAACAGGATGCCTGTCGATTACGGGCTTCGCATGCGTATGCTTGACGAGATGAAGGAGGAGCTCTCCCAAAAAGGCGAGGCCGCTTATGCGAAAGATTTGACAAGCTCCATGCAAGACGGCAGAATAAAGCTGTACATAACGTACAGGGCTCTCGGCCTTCGCCGGAAGACCAGGGAGGTCTTCGAA
>JAQVWF010000004.1:0-32787 GCA_028698615.1 Syntrophorhabdaceae bacterium | reverse complement strand
GCTCTCCCAAAAAGGCGAGGCCGCTTATGCGAAAGATTTGACAAGCTCCATGCAAGACGGCAGAATAAAGCTGTACATAACGTACAGGGCTCTCGGCCTTCGCCGGAAGACCAGGGAGGTCTTCGAAAGGGGTGAATATATTCCGCTGGAAGCGGTAGGGGCCCGATCGGGGCATATCATAGCGTTCGCGCGGCGTTTTCTCAACAGGACGATCATAGTTGTCGTTCCGAGGTTCCTTGCGAACGTGTTGTCCTCGCCGGATGCAGCCTTCCCTGACATATGGGAAGGCACAATGGTGATCGTTCCTGAAGCCGGGAATGAGGAGACCTACAGGAACGTCTTTACGGGAGAGGAATTGACGCAGACCCGCTGGCAGGGGTTTTCGGGACTCATGTGTTCCGGGCTTTTCGGGACTTTTCCTGTCGCGCTTCTCGAAACCGGTGATTGATCATCAAGGAGGGGTTGTCTTATGGCACAGGTGCTCGCAATGATCCTCGCAGGAGGAAGGGTAGGCGAACTGGATGTACTCACTTTTTTTCGGCCCAAATCGGTTCTGCCCTACGGGGGGCTCTATCGCGTCATCGATTTTCCCATGAGCAATCTCATGCATTCCGATATCGAGAACGTGGGCATCCTGTCACAATACAGGCCCTTTGAATTGATCAGCCACATCGCCAACGGTGAACCCTGGGACATGACGGGAAGACAGCGCCGGGCCGTGATACTCCCGCCCTTTCAGGGCAGGGGCGCCTCCGACTGGTACAAGGGAACGGCTGACGCCGTCTATCAGAACATCGATTTCATGCGCATGGGCGACCCCCAGATAGTCGTCGTCCTTTCGGGAGATCATATCTACCGCATGGACTATCGCAAGCTCATCGAGTTTCATATCGAGAAGAACGCGGACATGACGGTGGCCTTCACGAAGGTATCACCCGAGGCATCGTCCCGTTTCGGCCTCGCATCCATCGAGGACGAGGATCCCCGGGGAGGGAGGGTCACGCAATACAGGGAAAAACCAAAGAACTCGCGCCTCGAATGGGCGTCTCTGACCATCTATGTCTTTCGCGCCGAACTCCTTATCGCCGCTCTCCAGGAGAATGCGGCAAGCTCCTCTCATGAGTTCGGCAAGGACATCATTCCCATGCTCATGCAAAAACACCGCGTCTATGGCTACAAGCACAGCGGTTACTGGGGATATACCCGGACGATGGATGAATATTACCGCACGAGCATGGATGTGCTCGGCGATACCCCCAGGATCGACATACGCTCCTGGCAGCTCAGGACCAATATGGCCGACAGCTGCATCCGTGACCGGCAGCCGGCCTTCGTCGGCCCGGCGGCCGCCATCAAAGATGCCTTCTTCCATTGCGGCTGCTCCATCAAGGGCCGCGTGGAGCATTCCATCCTCTTTCCCGGCGTAACGGTGGAGGAAGGCGCCGTCGTCAAGGACTCCATCCTCTTCTTCGATTCCGCCGTCCGCAGGGGGGCTCAACTCAGGCACTCCATCGTGGACACGGGCTGCGTGATCTCCGAGCGCGCAGATATCGGCGATCCGGGGGAAGACCTCACCGTTGTCGGCATGAAAACGGTCATCCCTGAGGGGATTCGCATAAGGGGAGGCGTGAGGGTCCATCCCAAGCTCACACCAGACTCCTTTTCGAAGAATGAATATGTCAACGGAGAGGTGGTGCAATGAAAGGTCCGGCGGCGATCCTTCTGGCAGGCGGAGTTGGAAGCAGGCTCAATATCCTCGTGCGGCACAGGGCAAAACCGGCCGTCCCCTTCGGCGGCATATACAGGATAATCGATTTTACCCTCAGCAATATAGGAAACTCGGGCATGTCCAGCGTGGCCGTCCTCACCCAGTACAAGCCCCTTTCCCTCATGGACCATATCGGCGACGGCTCTTGCTGGGACCTGTCGGGCCGGTCGCGCAGCGTAAAGATCTTCCCCCCCAAGACAGGGGAGGAGGATTGGGATTGGTACAGGGGAACCGCCGATGCTGTGCGGCAGAACATTTCTTTCGTCATGTCGGCACAGAGCGACGAGATCATGATCCTCTCGGGAGACCATGTCTATCACATGGACTATCGCCGGATGGTTTCCTTCCATCGGGAAAAGAAGGCCCGTGTCACCATCGCCACCATTCCCGTGCCCTGGGAGGAGACATACCAGTTCGGGACCGCCATCGTAGACGATAACAAGAGGATAACGCAGTGGGAGGAGAAATCGCCCCGCGCGAGGTCCAACCTGGCGTCCATGGGGATATATGTTTTCGACAGAAAGTATTTGATAGACCTCCTCTTGGAATCCAGGGAGGATGATTTCGGGCACAACCTCATCCCCCGGGCCCTCGATGAAAAGGTGGTCTACGCCTATTCCTTTGATGGATACTGGCGGGACGTCGGCACCGTTCAGGCCTACTGGGACGCCAACATGGGCCTCCTCGATCCCTTGTCGGGGATAGACCCGGGGTCATGGAAGACAATGACGAATATAAACGCCGCCGGACCGACTTTTGACAGGCCTCCCGTCTTCGTATCCTCTTCCGCCCGGGTAACGCGTTCCATCGTATCTCCCGGCTGCACCATCGACGGGAACGTGGAGAACTGCGTCCTTTCTCCCGGCGTAGTAATTGAACGGAACGCTTCGGTGCGTGATTCCATCATTATGCATGACTGCCGCATAGGCGAAGGAGCGCGGGTCGAGCGCTCCATCATGGACAAAGAGGTGTCGGTCGGGGCGCATTCCTCGGTCGGTTTCGGAGACCCGAAAATAGTCAACGTTACTCATCCGGAACATCTTTACTCGGGTCTCACCGTCATCGGAAAACGGACGGTCATTCCCGAGGGGATCACTATAGGCACGAACTGCATCATCGACCCCATGCTCGGACCAGGGACTTTTCCACGGGAGGTCAAGAGTGGAATAACCGTGGCGGGAGCGTAAAAGCCAGGGGGATCCATGAACGAGACTGTGATTCAGAGACAGGACATCCATTCGCGAGTGACCCAGATCGGCGATGCCGACATCCTGGTAGGCATCCCGAGCTACAACAACGCCCGGTCCATCGGCCATGTCGTGCGGGCCGTGCAGGCGGGCCTTGCAAAGTATTTCCCCGAAAAGAAGACGGTCCTCGTCAATTCCGACGGGGGGTCGACGGACGGCACGATGGATGTCGTCCACGACACCACCATCGATGATTTCCGTTCGATCCTGCTGTCCCACCGTGTGGAATCCTTTTCCAAGATCGCCATCCCCTACCACGGTATCCCTGGCAAGGGCAGCGCTTTCAGGACCATTTTCCAGATTGCGCGGGCCCTCAATGTAAAGGCGTGCGCCGTGGTGGATTCCGATCTGCGCAGCATCACCCCGGAATGGATAGAGCTTCTCATCAAGCCCGTAGTGGACGACGGTTTTGATTACGTGACGCCCCTTTACCATCGCCATAAATACGACGGGACGATCACCAACAGCATAGTCTATCCCCTGACGCGGGCCCTCTACGGAAAGAACGTACGGCAGCCGATAGGGGGCGACTTTGGCTTTTCCGGCAAACTGGCCCGGTTCTATCTCACCAAGGATGTCTGGGATACCGATGTTGCCCGCTACGGGATAGACATCTGGATGACGACGACGGCAATTGCCAACGATTTTCGCGTCTGCCAGGCCTTTCTTGGGGCAAAGATCCACGATGCGAAGGACCCGGGGGCGGACCTGAGCGCCATGCTTTACCAGGTCGTGGGGGCGACCTTCGACCTCATGGAGGAATACCCGCAAACCTGGAAGAACGTGAGGTCTGCCCAGGCGGTTCCCGTCTTCGGGTTCACCTACGAGGTGGGCCTTGAACCCGTAAGCGTCAATATCCAGAGGATGATCGACAAATTCACCCTTGGCGCCAGGGAATTGTCCTCCGTCTGGGAAAACATCCTTTCAGGGAAGACGCTGGGTTTCCTCAAAAAACTGGCCAATGCGTCCCGGGATGGCTTCCACATGCCTGACACCGTGTGGGTGGATATCATATACAGTTTTGCCCTTGCCGCGCACCGCAACGTCCTCAACAAGGAACATCTCCTCAAATCCCTGACCCCGTTGTACGTCGGGCGCACGGCGTCATTCGTCCTGGAGGTCTGGGAAAGCAGCGGACCCGAGGTGGAAGGCAAGATCGACAGTCTCTGCGGGGTGTACGAGAGGCTAAAACCGTCCTTTTCGGACCGCTGGAAGTAAAATAAAAGGGGGCCTTACATGAATTTACTTCAGAGGATCATCATAGAACCCTTCGAAAGCTCCTACGAAAAGTTCCTGACGTTCATGCCGAATTTCCTCACCTCCCTGGCGCTTCTCATTGTCGGCATCGTCCTGGCGGCGGTGTTCAGAATCGTCTTTCTGAGGATATTCCGCGCCATCAACCTCGATAAAATGGCCGAGCGCCTCGGGCTTTTCGAGATGCTTCTCAAGGGCGGTATCAAGGACTCTCTTTCGAATTTCGTCGCAAGGATCATAGGGTGGCTCGTTGTCTTCACGTTTGCCGTCGTGGCGGTGCAGACATTGAAGATACCCACTGTGGAGCACCTCCTTGATCGCTTTTTCCTCTATCTCCCGAATGTCTTCACGGCCGCGGTGATCCTGCTCTTCGGCTATCTCTTCAGCAACTTCTTCGGAAGGGCCGCTCTCATTGCCTCAGTCAACGCGGGTCTGAGAAGGGCCGGCCTCGTTGGCAGACTTGTGAAGATCACCGTTTTCATTCTTTCGGCCACAATGGCCATGGAACAGCTCGGCATAGGCAGGGAGACCGTGCTCATAGCCTTTGCGATCATCTTCGGCGGCATAGTCCTTGCGCTTGCCATCGCCTTTGGCTTCGGCGGCCAGGACATTGCCAGGACGTACCTGCAAAAAGGCGTCGGGGAGAAGGAAGAGGAAGACAAAGGAAGGCGGGACGATATCGATCCCCTGTAAGGTGTCGGGCTTTAAGCGATCAAGTTTTAAGCCGGGGACAGAGGATACCACAGGAATGATCGAATTCAAGAAGATCGAATCGGAAAGCACATTTCTTGACCCGCGGAAAGGTTTCGCCCCCACCACCGTGCGCTTCCAGGTGCGTATCGACCCGTTGACCGGCAGGACCTGTCACTTCTCTCATTTCGGCGCCATCAAACCGCAGAAACTCGACCTCGCCGGGTACCATAAACCTGCCGTGAAGGGCTTTTGCCCCTTCTGTGCCGAACAGCGTGAGAAGGCGACACCAAAATTCACACCCGAAGTCGTCCCGGAAGGGAGGCTCGCCCGCGGCGAGGCACTTCTCATACCCAACCTTTTTCCCTACGACGTCCACAGCGGCGTCGTCGTCATGACCGACGATCACGTCGTGGGCCTGAGGGACCTCACGAAAGAGAGGCTCCGCGACGCCTTTTCCCTGGGCATGGACTTCCTGCGCCGTATAGCGGCCCTCGACACGTCTTTGCCGTATCACCTGATGACGTGGAATTACATGCCTCCTTCCGGCGGCGGCCTCGTCCATCCCCATCAGCAATATTTCGCAACCGCCTATCCGGGCAACCAGTTCATGGATGAGCTATCGGCCTCGCACGACTTTGCAGGCCGCCACGGGGAGAATTACTGGTATGCCCTCGCAAAGCAGGAGGCGGCCGACAACGTGCGGTACATCGCAAGGATCGGCTCGGGATACTGGCTCGCCCCTTTTGTTTCTCTTGGACTGCTCGGAGAGGTCCTGTGCGTTTTTCCCGACGTCTTTTCCATCCACGACCTTTCCAGCGACGATATCGACAACCTTGTTGCCGGCCTCGAACGGCTCTTCCGCTATTACGAGGACGCAGGCGTCTTCAGCTTCAACGCATCCTTCTCTTTCGGTCCCCCGCACCAGGAGCATTTCAGCGCCTATTTCCGGATCGTTCCCCGGACATTCCTGAATACGCGGGATTTTGCCCCCGACCTCAATTTCTTCCAGGCCATCCTCTCAGAACCCATATGCGTGGTCCTGCCCGAGGACCTGTGTCGAGAAATAAAACCCTACTTCAAATGAGAAAAGGACGGTCCCAGGTTTCAGGCCGGAAGACAAGGAGCAGAGTCTTTGCAGAGGCCGGTTGTCAACGCAATTGCTGACCAGCGCAGCTGATTGGAGCAGGTGTTTCCGGTCCTTGTCTTTAACCTGAGACGTGAAACCTGAGGCCTGAAACGATCTTTTGGTTGCATCATCCTCCGCCTATGCTATAGTTCCTGTATGGATCTCCTTGAACTGATCACAAGGAACCGGAGCCACCGGCGCTTTCAGGAGAGTGAGTCCATAAGCATCGAGCGGCTTCAGGGTCTCGTGGAGCTCGCCCGGCTTTCACCGTCTGCGGGAAACCTTCAACCCCTCAAATTTGTCCTCTCCAATGACCCCGTACGCAATGGTTCGATTTTCTCCTGCCTTGTCTGGGAAGATTACGTCAAGGGTTCCAGGGGGCCCGCCGAAGGCAGGCGGCCGGCAGGATACATCATCGTCCTGGGCGACACCTCCGTCACAAAAAACTTCTCCTGCGACCATGGCATTGCCGCGCAGACCATATTGCTCGGCGCCACGGAGATGGGCCTCGGCGGCTATATGTTCGCACAGGTCGAAAAGACCAGGTTAGCGTCGCTCCTCGGAATACCCCCGGGATACGAGATACTTCTCGTCATTGCCCTGGGCGTTCCCAGGGAACGCGTTGTCGTCACGGACGCAAAGGACGGGATTACCGCCTACTGGCGCGATATCAACAAGGTCCACCACGTTCCCAAACGTCCTCTCCACGAGGTCATACTTGACCTGTAGGGATGCACAGGGGCACACGGGTCGGAGCTTCGCGCCTACGGGCACATGCGGAAAGAGAGAAGGACGCATGGACATAACAGCACATCAGGACATCACGACTTTGTTTGTTTCTACCGTGTCTGGCCGTTTGCGCGTTTCCGCGCAGACAGGTGTGCCCATCTACACTTGGAGGTACAGGTGGGTGGTAATATGACTATACTGGAACTCGTCACAAAGAGCAGGAGCTGCCGGCGGTTTCAGGAGAAGGAAGCTGTCAGCTTGCAGCAGCTCAAGGCCCTCGTCGAGCTTGCCCGGCTTTCACCGTCGGCAAGGAACCTGCAGCCCTTGAGGTTCATCCTTTCCCGTGACCCAGGGTCGAACGCAGGCATATTCTCCTGTCTTGCCTGGGCGGGTTATCTGAGAGACTGGCCGGGTCCCGGGGAAGGTGAAAGGCCTGCGGCCTATATTATCATCGTCGGCGACACGTCGCTGACGAATGACTTCGGGTGCGATCATGGAATTGCCGCCCAGAGCATACTTCTGGGAGCGACGGAAATGGGGCTTGGCGGATGCATGCTCTCCAATATTCAAAAAGACCGTCTGAGCGCCCTTCTCAAGATACCTCAGCAATATCAGGTCCTCCTGGCCATCGCCCTGGGGGTGCCCAAAGAACAGGTTGTCATCGACAAGGTGAAGAACGGGGACATCAAATACTGGCGGGACTCCGACCAGGTCCACCATGTTCCGAAACGCGCACTGGCGGAGATAATACTCAAGATATAGAGGACCGTTAAGGGTCTTCTATTTCCTGTCCAGGATTTCCCTGACCTTTTTGAGAAGCAGGGATGGCGATACGGGTTTTGACAGGTATTCAAGAGATTCGTCCTGTATCCCTTTATCCACGATGATGTCGGCCGTGTACCCACTTACAAAAAGCACTTTCGCATTCGGCCGGATCACGGCGATCTCTTCGTAGACCTCCCTGCCGTTCTTGTTCGGCATGACAACATCGAGAATTGAAAGGTCTATACCATGAGAGTGCTCACTGAAGAGCCCTATGGCCTTCTGTCCGTCGCCCGCCTCCAGAACGCGGTAGCCTGCCTTGGACAGGACCTCCCTCGTAAGTTTCCGTACGCTTTCGTTGTCTTCGGCTATCAGGATGGTCTCGCTGCCGCCCTTGCAGCTGGGCGCCGCGGCACGCCGGCGCGCCACTTTACCTTTCGCCACGGGAATATAGACAGTGAACATCGTCCCCGCCCCGGGGCCGCTTACCACATCAATGAAACCTCCATGCTGTTTAACTATGCCGTAGACAATGGAAAGGCCGAGCCCGGTGCCCCTGCCCGGTTCTTTTGTGGTAAAAAAAGGCTCGAACATCTTTTCCCGTACACGGGGATCGATACCCGTGCCGGTATCGCCAAATGAGAGGGCCGCATATCTGCCTGTCTGGCCTAACCCTCGTCGCGCTATGAAATCCTCATCGATGGACACGATATCAGCGGAGATCATCAGAGTCCCTCCGCCCGGCATGGCATCCCGTGAGTTCGTAGTGAAGTTCATGAGGAGCTGATAGATCTGCGTCGAATCCGCGAGTATGGTGCAATCTTCGCGAGGAAGGCGGATCTCCAGCCGCACGTCCTCGGGCAGCAGCCTCTCAAGCAGTTTTTGCCCTCCTCTTATCAGATCGTTGATCTTCTGGAGCTTCACCTCCATTACCTGTTTTCTTCCGAAAGCAAGCAAACCGCTGGTTAGCTGCGCGCCCCTTTCGGACGCCACGCTGATCTGCTCGACATAGAGCTGATGGGGATCATCCCGTGGCAATTCCGTCTCCAGAAGACCGCAGTAACCCATGATGGTGGTAAGGATGTTGTTGAAGTCATGGGCAATGCCTCCCGCCAGTTGCCCGATGGCCTCCATCTTTTGCGCCTGCTGAAGCTGTTCCTCAAGCATGACCTCCTTCGTGATATCGAGAAGGGTCCCGATGGCCGCCGGGCGCCCCCGGTAACTGAAAACGCTTCCCAGGACCTCGACCCTTGCGAGAGAGGCGTTTTTGCGTATCATCCGGAACCTGTACTGGATGCTGTTCGTCTCACCCCCAAAACGCTTCTTCAAGTTCTCTTCGACGATGTGCCTGTCTTCATCATAGACAAGATCAACAGGTGCCATCCTTTCCACAATTTCATCATAGCTGTAGCCGGTTATCTCGCAGAAGCGCCTGTTCACATACCGGAACAGGCCATCCTGGATGATGTAGAAACCCGCGAGGGACTCTTCGGCAACGCTGCGGTACTTCGCCTCCGACTCCCTGAGCAGTTCTCCTGCCCTCCTGAGCTGCGTGACGTCAATGACCACACCCACAATGCCTCCTGGGGTGCCATCGGGCTTGCGGAAGGCCGCCTTGCGGATTATAACATCGTGGACAGCGCCAGAAGGGTCGGTGACCGCTGAATCGTATTCAAGGACCCCCCCTCTTTTCAGGAGGTCACTGTCCTTCGCTGCGTGGATCTTCGCGTCATCGCCGCCCTGGACGTCGAAAGCCGTCTTCCCCCGGATAGACTGGCGAGAGATACCGTAATACTCCTCGAATGCCCTGTTGCACTGCATGAACCTTCCCTCGGGATCCTTTATGAAGATCGGGTTGGGCATCGTGTCTATGAAGAGTTGGAGAAACTCCACCTGTTCCTCCAACTCCCTTTGTGCCTCTTTCCGTTTCGTTATGTCCCGCATGAAAACGAGGGTGACGGGCTCGCCCTTCAAGATTATCACCGAAATGGCCGCCTCGAAGAAAATGACCTTTCCGTGTACATCTATTATCCTCAACTCGTACCGCGTGGGGGCATTTTTGCCCTCCCTTCGCCCCCGGCGGTAGCGTTGTATGCGGTCATAGTCGTCGGGATGGATGAACCGTCCCACGTCCGTTCCCAGTATCTCTTCCGCATTACGGACCCCCAGGGCCTCGACATACTTCTGGTTCACATAGACGTAAACACCATCCCTGAATATGGCCACGCAGTCGTTGGAGTTCTCAATAGCGATGCGATATCGTTCCTCACTCTCCCGCAGGGCCTCCTGCGCCTCCTTCTGCGCGGTAATGTCCGCGACTACGCCTTCGATGTAATGTTCCCTGTCGTCGAGGCGGGCCGAAACAAGTGCCCAGAAGACAGTTCCGTCCCGTCTTGACATGCGGACCTGATACCCCTCTATCCTTTTGTCGCGCCGGATCGCCCTGGTGAAGCGTTTCCGGTCTTGGGGGTCGGCATAGAAATCTATGGCATTCAGGTCTTCATCCTTATCGATGCCGAGCATTCTCGACATGGTGCGGTTGGCATCGAGGACCCTCCCGTCCTTCAGGGAGCTCCTGAACATGCCGGCGGGCGAGTTCTCGAAGAGATAGCGATATTTCTCCTCGCTTTCCCTCAGCTGCTGTTCGGCCTTCTTCTTCTCCGTGATATCCGTCGCCACGTGGACAACGCCGAGGAGCAAACCCGATGCATCCACAATAGGTACACAGGAAACGAGAAAGGTTCCGTGTATCGTCCCGATCTCCATTTCGACGGTATCAAGATTCCCCCGCGTGAGAATGGAATACATGGGGCAGCCCTGGGCCGGCTCGCTGCTGTTATGCATTACCTCATAGCATTTTCTCCCGACAAGCTCTATTTCGGGGATGCCGCTTATCTCCTGTGCCCTCTTGTTGGCTGAGACGATGGTGAATTTGGTGTCGAGGATCAAGATGGGTTGGACAGTTGCCTTGAGAAAACCGTCCCACTGCCTGACCACACGTTTAAGCCCGGTTCTGTTTCTTCTTCCGGCAACGCGATCGTCAGGCGCCGATGTCGGCCCTCTCCGGTGTGAATGAGGGGTGTCGGGTTTCTCAGACGACCCTTTTTTCATGTGCCCCCCGCTGTTGTGGCTGTGAAGACCCAACTTACTTCCATGATACATCATTCCTGCTTGAGGTCAAGAAATAAGGGATGACCCCCTCTTCACTCACTCTTTGACATGATACTGGAAAGGAGGATAAAGTAAATTGAAAGGAGTGCATGTCATGAAGATCCGCATCATTGCAGGACCCATCTCCGTAGAAGCGGAGCTTGCTCTGACACCTTGTGCCGAAGAAGTGGCCCGGGCGTTGCCCGTATCGGCTTCCCCGAACGAATGGGGCGATGAGTTCTATTTTGAGATACCTCTCCATATGCCACTCGACGATACGGCCACACGGACGGTAAAGGCGGGCGACATCGGCTACTGGCCACCGGGACATGCAATTGCCATCTTTTTCGGTCCCACTCCCCTTAGTGCCGGCCCGGACCCCGTACCGGCGAGCGAGGTGAACCTCATCGGCAGGATAACCTCAGACCCGGGGCTTCTCAAAAAAGCAAGAGGCGCGGCTTCGATCCGGCTTGAACCGGCGACGTAATGGAGGGACAGCCGCGGACGCTGCCCTTTACCGGGGAAATGTGGTTCCTTCGAGGAGGAAGGACGGACCGGAACGAACGATCCCGGGACTTATGAAGGACGATGAGATAAGAAGCATTCGCTGCAGGGAAGTGATACGCCCCCTGAAGACGACCTTTTCCACCTCCCTGGGGCAGAAGAATGCCATGCGGAGCGTCATCGTCGAGGTCTGTCTCAGAGACGGGTCGAAAGGCCTGGGGGAATGCGCTACCAGCTTCGTCCTTCCCCATGAAACGGCTGACAGGATACAGGAGATACTGCGTGAGGAGAGACCGTTTCTGACCGGACAAAATGCGGCCAATTTCTCCGGGATAGCGGCGTCGCTGCGGCAAAAACACCCTTCCTTCCCCATGACTGTATCGGGGCTGGAAATGGCGCTGTGGCGGTCATGGCTCCGGAACACCGGAAGGCATGAAACCGCCTGGTTCGGCGGCGCCCTGCACCGCATCGAAACGGACATTACGATACCCCACACGCTCGATGAGAACGTCCTTGGCGAATGGGTGAAGCACGCCGCACGGAAAGGCTTCACCGCATATAAGATCAAGGTAAGCGGCAAGGGGACGGATGATAGGCGGCTCATTGCCTCCGTCACATCCATTCTCGAGGGTCGGGATGTTAGCTATACCCTGCGTCTCGATGGCAATCAGGGCTTTTCCAGGAAGGGATGCCTTGCCCTCGCCGACTACGTGCGGAGAAAAGGCTACCCCGTCGAACTCTTCGAGCAACCCCTGAAAATGGATGATCATCGTGGGCTTAAAGAGGTAACGAAGCATTCGCCCATTCCCGTCATTCTGGATGAGACCGTCTTTTCCGCGCGTGATATGGAGGTCGCCCTGAACGAAGGCCTCGGCCACGGCGTCAACATCAAGACAGCAAAGAGCGGGATCACCGAATCCCTGGCCATTATGAAGCTCGCGAAAGAACAGGGCCTGATGCTCATGGCAGGCTGCATGACGGAAACGATGACGGGGCTTTCCGCCGGCATCGCCATGGCAATGGGAACGGATGCCTTCGATTACATCGATCTCGATTCCATACGCTTCCTTCACCATCGAAAACAGTACGGGGAAATCGCCGTGGAGGGAGCGGGATACAGGATCAATGACAACGGCCAAACGAAACGGCGGCCCTTCTTGTCCTGATCTTCTGTTTGGTTATCGATCATTGGTAAATTGATCATCATCTTCTTCTTTGGATATTGGAATCTGGTCATTGGTTATTGTGTTCCACCCTGGTTATTGATCACTATCTCTTTCTTTTCTGTTATAATTTACTATCAATGACCTCTGGCGAAAGAACCTCTCTTGCGGATAGGATGGGCCGTTCCCTGCGCGTTGCCGGGATCATCCTCCGTGAGTCCTTGAGGTCGTTCCTCGGCAACAATGACTTCGAGATGTCCGCCGCCCTTGCAACCTACAGTTTTTTTGCCCTTGTCCCTCTCATCTTCCTGGCGGTCAGCGTCGCGGAGGATACGGGGAGCACGGCCGTCTGGCTCATCGCCGGCATCGAAGGCCTCATTGACCATCTCTTCCCCCGCATTCGGGATTGGATGAGCATCGAGTTCGCCGTAGTGACGGAACATCCCCTCACTCTCGGCGTCGCTGCGGCGCTTATCGTCTTCATTGCGGCCATGTCGCTCGCGGACTCTCTGAGAACCACCTTGTTCAAGATCTTCAGGAAGGACCCGCCGGCGTCCATCCTCCTCATCCAACTCGGCAATCTCCGCCGCGCAGCGATCATGTTACTTCTTTTTGTCGTCCTTATCGGCGCCGAGATCCTCTTTCTTGCCTTTACGGACCTTCTGCAGGCTCGCGGCCTCGTCCTCACGACCGCGGTGACCGTCCTTATCTCGATCTGTCTCGCCACCGTCTGCATGGCCATCTTCTACTCCGTTTTTCTGCCCCTGCGGCTGCCGGTATTCAAGCTCATCGGCGCCTGCGTCATCTCGGGAGTCCTCATCATCACCATGAGGGAGGTCTTTACCCTGGTCATCGGGACAAGCCCTGCATACGGACAGACATTCGGTTCCCTGAAGGTACTTTTCGTAATGATCGTCTGGGTCTACTACTGCTTCCTCGTCATTCTTTTCGGGGCCGAGGTCGCCGTTAACACGGAAAAGCGCAACGCCCTTCTCATGAAATATCTCTTTACAGGGCACTTCCATGGATCCCTTCCCGCGGCGCTCTTCGCCAGGTTCGTCACCCGCAGCCGCCAGGGCGATATCATATTCGAAGAGGGTGACACCGGCGACGCCATGTTCTATATCGTCTCCGGGGCTGTCGACATAATACGAGGGGACAAATGCATAAGGACCATGACCGCGGGAAACTACTTCGGCGAGATATCCATGCTCCTCGGCACTCCCCGTTCGGCGGGCGCCCGGTCGGCCTCGGAGGATACGGAGCTCATTGCCATATCGCAAACAAATTTCGACATCATCCTCCGCGAGAACGCCCCCATAGTACTGTCCCTGCTCAAGGAAATGGCAGGCAGGCTCAAGGACACGGACGAATCACTATCCGCGCGTCAACCTGACAGTTGATGCGCGGACCCGTATGCCCGTCTACGCTTTTTTATTTGTTACCGAGACCTCCAGGCCACCCTTGTGCAGTGTTATGGACAGGGGTTCGCCCGGTGATACCACCGAGGAATCGGTGATGATCGTGCCGGCGGCGGTTTTCGAGGTTATACTGTAGCCCCTTGCCAGGATCGCCGTAGGGTTGAGGTCGCCTATTCTTTGGGCGAGGGTGTCAAATCTTGTGCGGGCGTTGTTCATGTAGAGTTGGAGATTGTGGCCGAGGCTGCCGGCGAGGTCGTCGAGGTACAAGCGGTGGGAGGCAAAAAAGTCCTTTCTGTCCTTGAACTCCATGACGCTGCTGACAAACATGTATCGGGCTTTCTCGAGTTTCTTCTCCATCGCCTGGCGCAGGGAATCTTTGAGGCCGGTGATGAAGCGGACGAGTTCGTCCCTGCCGGGGACGACGAGGGCGCCTGCTGCTGTCGGGGTGGGCGCGCGCACGTCAGCGACGAAGTCTGCTATCGTGAAATCAACCTCGTGGCCGACGGCAGAAACAACGGGTATCCTGGAGGCAAATATGGCCCTCGCCAGGTTTTCTTCGTTAAAGCACGCAAGGTCCTCATACGAACCCCCTCCCCTGCCGATGATGATCACATCCACCTCTCCGCACCGGTTGAAGTATTCGATCCCTTCCGCTATCTCACAAGCCGCATCCACTCCCTGTACGGCCGCGGGACAGATCTGGACGGGGATGGTGGCGTATCTTTCGTGGATGACCCTCAGCATGTCCCGTATCGCGGCTCCCACGGGTGAGGTCACTATCCCTATGCACCGGGGAAACGCAGGAAGGGGCTTCTTCAGGGCTTCGTCAAAAAGCCCTTCCTTGAGAAGCTTCTCTTTGAGTTCGAGAAACCGCGCATAAACAAGCCCCTGGTCGCCTTTCGCCAGGATGTCGCTGACGATGAGCTGGTACTCGCCCCGTTTTTCGTAGATGTCTATCCTGCCCCTGCAGAGGATCTTCTCCCCGTCTTTCACGACCCTGCGGCCTACACGTGCGGAATAGTTGAAAACGACCCCGCGGATCATCGCAAGGTCGTCCTTGAGGGTGAAATAGAAATGCCCCGACGGGTAGAGTTTGGCGTTGGAGACTTCCCCTTCGACGCGGACGTCACGGAACCGGCCGCTGACGAACCGTTTGAGTTCGGCCGTCAACCCCGATACCGTCAAGAGTCCTTCATCCTGCTGCGGGTAGAGGGTCATCTACTTTTTCTTCAGGTAATCCTTCATAAGCTTCATGGAACAGAATTCACCGCACATGCTGCAGACATCGTTCTTGAGGTCGCGCTCCTTTCGGAAGGTCTTTATCTTATCCGGGTCGATGGCGCACTCGATCTGCCCCTTCCAGTCAAGGGCCTTACGGTACGTCGACATGGCCTTGTCGAGGGCAAAGGCCTTCTGGCTGCCCCGTGCAAGGTCGGCGGCGTGGGCCGCTATCCTGCAAACCATGACGCCGTCTCGGACATCCTGCGGCATGGGGAGGCCCAGGTGTTCCGTCGGGGTGACGTAGCAGAGGAAATCGGCCCCGTGGTATCCCGCAAGGGCGCCGCCTATGGCGGAAGTGATGTGATCGTAGCCGGGCGCAATATCGGTGACGATAGGACCGAGAACATAAAACGGTGCATCATTGCAAAGCCTCTTCTGGAGGACCATGTTCATTTCGATCTGATTGAGCGGTACATGACCGGGGCCTTCTACCATGACCTGAACGCCTTTGTCGATGGCTTCCGCGCAGAGTTCCCCCAGGGTGATGAGTTCCTCGATCTGCCCCCGGTCGGTTGCATCGGCGATACACCCGGGTCTCAGGGCATCTCCAAGACTTATGGTCATGTCGTACTTCTTCGCAATGCTTACAAGGCGGTCGAAATTCTCGTAGAGAGGATTCTCCTTGCCGTTGACGATGATCCATTGCGCGAGAAAGGCACCGCCGCGGCTTACGATGTCCGTTACCCTGCCCTGTTTCCTGAGGCGTTCAAGGGAGCTTTTCGTGACACCGCAATGAACGGTCACGAAATCGACCCCGTCGGCACCGTGCTTTTCTATGACCTCGAAGATATCGTCGGCCTCCATATTCGTTATGGCCTTCTTCTTCTTGACGGTCTCGACGGCGGCCTGGTATATGGGAACCGTCCCCACGGGTATCTTTGCCGCATCGATGATGATCTTGCGGATCTCGTCGAGATCGCCTCCGGTGCTCAGGTCCATGACGGCATCGGCGCCTGCATCCCGGGCAACGGCCAGTTTTTCCAGTTCTTCATCGATATTCACACGCTCCGGGGAGGTGCCGATATTGGCATTGACCTTGACGCTCAATCCCTTGCCAACTCCCTTGGGGGTAAAATCCTTGTGCACGTTGTTCGCGAGGATGGCGACCTTCCCCTCCGCCACAAGGCGGCGGAGCTCTTCCTTGTCGATGCCTTCATCCCGGGCGACGTGCTCCATCACCTTCGTGATCTTTCCTTCCCGTGCTGCAATAAGCTGATTTTTCATGGTCGTATCATCTCCATCTTCTCAACGGGGTTCAGGTTCTCGGGCTTTCCCCCTGGACTCCCTGTATTTTTTTCTGTTTCGTTGCTGTATGAGGAACACCATCCATTGCCGAGGAGACATAGAAATGACCCTTCCTGTCTATCCTGTAGCTTGACTCGAAAAGCCTCTTAAGATGCTCCTGAGTCGCCATAAAGGCTTCAGGCAGAGGATATCCGGATGCAAGCAGGCAGGCAAGGGTCGAAGAGAAGGAGCAACCCGTGCCATGAATGGATCGGGGGATCCGCTCTTTTTTGTAAAGATGGAACTCCCGGCCATCGAACAACACATCCACGGGGTCGCCTTCCATATGGCCTCCTTTTACAACAACCGCTTGAGGCCCCAGCGAATGGATCTTCTCGGCGGCTTTTTTCGCTGCCTTTACCGTACTGACCTTTGTGCCCGTGATAAATGATGCTTCATCGGCATTGGGCGTCACCACCGTGATCTTTTTGAATAGCAAATCGATACAGACCGCCCTGCCCTTGTCCGAAATGAGAGCAATGCCGTTCTTGGCCGCAAAGACAGGATCGAGAATAACAGGTATGTTCTTTCGCTTTGCCAGAAACCTTGCTGTCATCCTGACATGTAATTCATTGCAGAGAACCCCTATTTTCACGCCTTTTATCGTAACCCCGGCCGTCGCGGCGTCGAGGGTATCCCGGAACAGTTCTTCCGGTGAAGATTCAATACGCTTCACGCCGGCGGGGCCCTGAACAACCGTGCAGGTAGGCACCGTAATGGCATGGAAACCACAGGAGAAAAAGGTATCGGCATCTCTCACGATCCCCGCGCCTGAGGAGGCATCAAAGCCCGCTATGGAGAGTAAGCTTTTCATTTTCAATGACCGCGCATATACCCCTTGGATTTTAAAACTGAAAACTATACCACACTTGCTTGTATAGAACAACATGGTTGCAACCGTCTGGGCCCCTTTAGCCGCTTGAGCGGTTCGAGCGGCTGCACCGGCCCCTTCGGCGCCTCGCTCGACGCTTTTGTCGATGGGCATAGAAGCCCTCGACATTTCTTTCCTTGAAATGGCGCCTATCCTCAAACTGGCTTTTGCATTACGTTCATCATTACAATGAGTTGTATTGATAGATGAGAAATGGCACGGTAATTGCCACGTATGGAGCTATGATTTGCAAAAAACCATATGAGGAGGTTACAATGAAGAAGGTTTTAGGGATACTCGTGGCGGTCATTTTTGTTGCAATGGCAACGACCGTATTTGCCATAGGGCCGGCTGGATTCGGCGGTGGACCAAAGGGTCCCGGCGTAGATCTGTCGAAGGAGCAAACAGGCAAGATGTGGCAGTTAAGGGAAACCTTCAACACCGAGACATCTTCTCTGCGTTATGAGCTTTTTCAGAAGCGCAACGACTTGAGAACGCTTTACGCCGATCCCAAGGCAACGGATGCCGCAATCCTCGCAAAGGAAAAGGAAGTTGACACGTTGAGACAGAAGATGCACGACAAGATGGTCCGGTTCAAGCTTGACCAGAGAAAGGTCTACACGCCGGAGCAGCTCAAAAAGCTCGCTCACACGGGTTACGGCCCCGGGCGCGGCGGTTTCGGCGGCGGTTTCGGCGGCGGGCGCGGCGGTTTCGGCGGGCGCGGATCCGGTACGTGCGGCAGATTCTAGGTACCTGAAAACAAGGTAACGGGCCCTTCCGGGGGCCCGTTACCTCAATGAAAAGGGAGGGAGCAATGAAAAATGTTATGGCAGTGCTCTTAGTGGCGGTAGCCGCAGGATTCTTTTTTGTCTCATGCGCATCCGAAGGATATAATACCCAGAAAGGTGCCGCCATCGGCGCGGGCCTCGGTGCCATAGCAGGACAGGTGATCGGGCACGACACCGCTTCGACGCTTATCGGCGCCGCGGTGGGCACGCTCGTGGGCGGCATCGGCGGCAACGCAGTCGATCAGCATGTGACCAATCAGCGAGCTGGCGCGACCCAGCAGCCGGGGACGACGGCATACCCTTCGTCAAGTCAGGTCACCCCCCAGGACCAGCCTCCGGGACAGTGGGTCGAGGTGCCCGGTCAGTGGATAGGCGGGAAATGGGTGCCCGCGCACAAGGTATGGGTGCCCGTGAATCCATGACGTTCCTCGTATCTTTCCTCTTCCTGTGTTTGTTCATAACGCCCTCTCTCCGGGCACAGAATTCGTATTCTGAGTTCGAGAGAGGGCTTCAGTTATCGGACCCCCAGAGAACACAGGTTGAAGATATCAGGAACAGGTACATCAACGAATGGCAGTCGCTCAGAAGGGAGTCGTCGCAAAAGCGAAGCGAACTCCGGGAACTGAGCCGGAACCCCGAAGCCAATTCAGCAAGGATAGGCCGGATACAGGGCGAGATACAGGAGCTCGACACCGCGAGACGCAATTCCTATCAGCAATACCGCTCCGAAGTGTCGAGAACCCTCAATCAGACCCAGCGGCAACGGTACAACAGCTTCTGCAACCAGGAACAGCGAAAGAACATTGAGCGTTTTCGTCAGAGGCGGCATGGGAGATAAGCGAGCCGTTGCCCTTCCATTGTTCTTCGCACTCTTTCTCGTTCTCGTCACCCTCACCGGGTTCTTTCAGATAAGGATCATTCGCAGCAATATCGAACGTCAGCTCATGGGGGAAGCGGAGATCATCTTCTCCCACGTTCAGAGAGAGATAGACATCAACCTTGAATATTTGAGTCTCCTCGACAGGTCCCCCGCGATCATAACGCCCTATTTCTTCAACATCATGGCCTTCGACGAGGCTATAATCGATGACCTTGACACCGCCGCCGGCGATTTCCTGAAAGATCCCGGACCAGGGGACCTGAAAACATTCTCTTTCGCCAACGTCGCCGAGTATGACCTGAAAGGGGATATTGTCGCCAGAAAGGGTAGGAGCGACATACCGGCGAAGTTTGCGAGGAGACTCATCTCGGGCGACGAGATGGCGGCCATCAGGATGCCCGTAACAACAGACAGGGCCCTTATCTTCGGCAGGCGCGTCGGCAATCGTATCCTTTTCGTCAGGATAGATGCCTCGGAGCTGGAAACACTCAGGAGAAAGGTCATCCTCAAGGACATCGTCGACAGGGAAGAGAAGAGGTTCAACATCGACGCCATCAAAATATACGACGGCAAAGACGCCCTGTTCGTGGGAACAAACGACGGCAAAGAGGGCACCTTTCTCCTTGAAAAGAGCCTGGCCTCGAAGATCCTTCCCGGCTTTCGGATGCAGATCTTCGTATCGAGAAACCTTGCCCGGGACACCATCCAGCGGTCTGCCTACGGCTTTATCCTCATCCTTGCGGTCCTTTTCGTCTCCGGCGCCGGGAGCATCTACGCCTTCTTCGTGATGGAGCGGAAATATGCGGAAAAGGTCAAAGAGATGGAACGGGAGATGGAGATCAAGGAACGCCTGGTATCGCTGGGGAAACTGGCTTCAGGAATGGCCCACGAGATCAGGAACCCCTTGAATGCCATAAGCCTTTCAGTCCAGCGTCTCAAAAGGGAATTCACCCCCGTGGATGAAAAGAAGGAAGAATACCTCACCTTCCTCGACATAATCAGGAAGGAACTTACACGGGTCAACGGGATAGTCGAAGAGTTCCTGCAATCCACGAGGGCGCAGGCCCCCTTCAACAAAGAGAGCCTCCGCGATCTCCTGGAAGAGGTTATAATAATCGTCGGGGAAAAAGCCTCGTCAAGGGGAATCTTCCTGGAGAACGCCACCGACACCGATATCCATGTCGAATGCCAGCGGGACAGGCTAAAGCAGGCATTTTACAATATTATCATCAACGCCATAGAGTCCATGAACAACGGGGGAAAGATCGCCATAACGGTGAGGCAAAAAGATTCCTGGGTGGAAACCTCGATCAGGGATTCCGGGTCCGGCATCAGTGAAGACGCCCTCGCAAGGATATTCGAATATTATTACACGACAAAAGACAAGGGTATGGGCCTCGGGCTGCCCATATCTTACATGATAGTGAAAGACCATGGCGGCGACATCAAAGCGGCCAGCACGGCCAACGAGGGAACCACCTTCACCATCATCCTGCCTCGCAGGCATGATGGCACAGAGAGGATGTAAAAGGGAAAGAGGGGTTTGTGATTATGGACAGGGTTGGAATATTGATCGTGGAAGACGAGGAGGCTCAAAGGTCGCTCCTCGGCGGGGTGCTCAAAAAGGAAGGCTACACGGTAGGCGAGGCACCTGATGGACAGAGCGCCCTTGCGCTCTTTCAGGGGGATATATTCGAGATCGTCCTTCTCGACTACAGGCTGCCCGATACGGACGGGCTTTCCCTTCTCAGGAAGATAAAGGAGATAAACCCGGCCACCGAAGTGGTTATGATCACCGCCTTCGGGAGTATCGAGAACGCAGTCGGAGCCCTGAAAGCAGGGGCATCGGAATATCTGACCAAACCCATAGATCTTGACGACCTTCTCTTCAAACTGCGCAAGGTCGAGGAAAAGACGTATCTCATCCGTGAGAACATGGTGCTTCGTGAAACCCTGCGGGATCGTTTCAAGTCGGAAGAATTCGTCTATCAGAGCGAAAAGATGCACGAGGTTTCAAGCCTCGTCGTCAGGATAGCAAAGACTGATTCCACCTGCATAATAAGCGGCGAGAGCGGCGTCGGGAAAGAGGTAGTACTCAATATGATCCATGCCCTCAGCGACCGCAAGGACTTTCCCCTTATCAAGGTGAACTGCGCCGCCATTCCCGAAACGCTCCTCGAGAGCGAACTCTTCGGCTACGAAAAAGGGGCCTTCACCGGTGCCTATCAGAGGAAGTCGGGCAAGTTCGAGCTTGCCCACAAGGGGACCATCTTCCTTGACGAGATCGGCGACATTCCCCTTCTCCTTCAGTCGAAGCTGCTGAGGGTGATCCAGGAAAGGGAGATAGAGCGCCTCGGCGGGACCCACCCCATAAAGGTCGACGTGCGTATCATCGCCGCCACCAATCGCAACCTGGAGGAGGAGGTAAGGAAGGGGGCCTTTCGCGAAGACCTATATTACCGCCTCAATGTTGTCAATATCCTGATCCCTCCCCTGCGGGAACGCAAAGAGGACATTCCGCTGCTCATCGATTTCTTTCTCAAGAAGTACAACATGAAGCACAAGAAGAACATCAAGGGACCGACACGGGAGGCACGCGATGTTCTCGTGAGATACGATTACCCCGGCAACGTGAGGGAACTGGAGAACATTGTGGAACGGGCCGTCGTCCTGACCAGGGGAGACCACATAACGAGCGAGGATCTGCCGAGCCTGGGGGAACAGACGATGGCCGCAAGCGACGGCAGCATTCGCGGGACTGTCGAATCCATCGAAAGATCGATGATCATCGAGGCCCTCGTGAACACCGAATGGGTCCAGACAAAGGCAGCGGCAACCCTTGGCCTGTCGGAACGCATGCTCAGGTACAAGATCAAGAAATACAGCATCTCGAAGTCGGCCCGCGGGGCGGATTGAACGCTCGCGAGCACACGGGTCGGCGCTTCGCGCCTACGAACACATGAGGAAGGGCAGAAGAACTTGCAGGTGAAAGGCTACGCGGGCAGGCGATCCTGATGGCTTCTGTCATTTGACCCGTGCCCCCGTGTGCGCGCAGACCCTTGTACCCGTGTGCATTTGGATTCATATTTTTTTTCCCGTATGTTATAGATAAAAATGCCCGATGCAAATCCTTATCATATAGAGGCAGCCGGCGGGGCAGTTACGCTTACCCTGTCGGGCAGGATGGACCTTGAGCATTTCAGTCAGCTCATCCCGCTTGTCGGCACCCTCTTCGACTCCTACACCCCTTCAAAACTGAGTGTCGATATGACCGGCATTGATTACCTCGACTCCAGCGGGGCTCTGTTCATCGTCGAACTGGAGATCGAGGCCCGCAGGCGCTCGGTAGCTTTCACGCTTTCCGGCCTTTCCCGGGAAAAATTGGGTATTCTCACCCTCATCGACAGGGACGCTCTGACCACATCCAGCCTGGCGCCCAGGGAACGCCGTATGAATCTCATAGAATATCTGGGCGCCGCTTCCATCAGGGCCGTCAGTGACATCTATGATCTCGTGTCCTTCGGCGGCGAACTGGTCTATGAGCTCGGCCATTCACTGACGCATCTTTCGAAGGTGCGCTGGGGCGACGTGATAGCATACATGAGGAAGGTGGGGGTCGACGGGTTTCCCATAGTGGCCCTCATAAGCTTCCTCCTCGGCCTCATCATGGCATTCATGTCTTCCCTGCAATTGAAGCAGTTCGGCGCGAATATCTACGTTGCCTCTCTCGTCGCGGTGGCGATGATCCGCGAACTGGGACCGATCATGACGGCCATCATCGTTGCGGGGCGCTCGGGTTCGGCCTTTGCCGCCGAGATCGGTACGATGAAGGTGAACGAAGAGGTGGATGCCCTTACCACCATGGGGTTCAGCCCCGTACGCTTCCTCGCCATACCCAAAGTGATCGCTTCCCTGGTAACAGTCCCTGTCCTCACGATATTTGCAAGCATATTCGCCATTGTCGGCGGCCTCGTCGTTGGAGTCGTGGGCTTGAACCTTACCATTTTTACCTATATCCAGCAGACAATGAAGGCCATATCGATCTTTGACATAGTATCGGCGCTGGTCAAGTCCGTCGTTTTCGCCGCCGCCATCTCCACCATTGGCTGCCAGAGGGGCTTCAAGGTGCGCGGAGGCGCCGAGGCGGTCGGCAATGCCACGACATCGGCCGTCGTCACGTCCATATTTCTTATTATCGTGATAGATTCGACCTTTGCTATAATATTGCATTACATCCGTTAGGAGCTGAGGTGGGAAAGAAAAGTTGAACAAAGCTGAACCGGTCATAAAAGTGGAAGGGCTCACGGTGCGATACGGCAGTAATACCGTTCTCGACAACGTGGACTTCGAGGTCCAGCCCGGTGAGATATTCGTTATCATGGGCGGCAGCGGGTGCGGAAAGTCGACGCTCCTCAGAAACGTCATAGGCATAGAGACCCCGGCGGGAGGAAATATCTGGATAAACGGAACGGATACGGCGATGCTTGATGACGGGGAGCTCACAAAGCTTCACATGGGTATCGGGATGCTCTTTCAATCGAGCGCGCTCTTCGGCTCCATGACGATCGGAGAGAACGTGGCCCTTCCGTTAACGGAATTCACCGGGCTGTCGGTGGAGGACATAGAATCCATCGTAAAGATGAAGCTCGGGATGGTGGAACTTGCCGGATACGACAACCACTATCCTTCGGAGCTCTCGGGGGGCATGAGGAAAAGGGCCGGAATTGCGCGGGCGATGGCCCTTGACCCCGCCATGCTCTTTCTCGACGAGCCGTCAGCCGGCCTCGACCCCGTCACGTCCGCCGAACTCGACCTTCTCATCAAGAAGCTCAACGAAGGCACAGGCACAACGATGGTCATCGTTACCCACGAGTTGGAGACCATCTTCAATATATCCCATCGCATCATCATGCTCGACAGGGATGCAAAAGGCATCATCGCCGAGGGTGATCCCCGCACGCTCAGAACGGACTCCGACGATCCCAGGGTCACGAACTTCTTCAACCGGCGGGTAACAGAGAAAAACAATGAAGGAATGAAGGAATGACGATATGATAAAGAAGAAATCCTATTTTCTGGTGGGTTTTTTCGTGCTTGCCGGGATGCTCATAGCGGTAGGGGCCATCGTCTGGCTCGGCGCTTCTCAATACCTCCAGAAGGGTGAGCGTTTTGTCACCTATTTCGACGAGTCCGTTCAGGGACTCCAGGTCGATTCAAACGTCAAGTACAGAGGCGTGGAGATCGGCATGGTGGAAAAGATCTCCGTCGCACCCGACTACCGCCTGATAGAGGTCATCATGAAGATCAATTTCAGCGGCGATGCCGCCAATAATACCATCGCCAAGCTGAAAGCGGCCGGCATAACGGGCATCGTCTACGTCGAACTCGACCATCGAAAGAAGGGAGACATAAAGAAAACTCCCCAGATCACCTTCGAACCCGACTACCCTCTCATCCCTTCGAATCCGTCGGAGATCCAGGAGATCGTATCGGGCGTCGACGATGTGGTGAAGAAAATGCAGGAGGTGGACTTCAAGGCCATCTCCAGCGAGATCGTATCTGCCACGAAAGGTATCAATACCTTCTTCACCGGGCAGAAGATGACGAAGATCATCTCTAACCTGGAAGCCATGACCGAGACCCTTTCCGATTCGGCGAACAAACTTGCGAAGATGCTGGGCGACGGAAGGGCCGACGAGCTTGTCACTGACGCGCGCGACACCGTGCGCGATGCGAAAGAAACCATCGGTAAGGTGAAGAGCGAACTGGAAAAGATGAGGCTCGCCGAAACGTCGGCGAAGACGAACAGGTTCATAGATGACCTCTCGCGAAGGTCGAAAGTGATCACGACAGAGATCCAGCTCACCGCCGAGAACCTGCGCAGGGCCACGGAAAACCTTGACCTTCTCATTAAAAGGCTAAAGGCCGATCCGTCGGATATCCTGTTCAGCGATCCACCCCCGAAAAAGAGGTAAGACCATGAGACAACAAATAAGACGGATTCCGGCGCTTCTTTTCCTTCCCCTTGTATGCCTTGCGCTTGTCGCAGGATGCCTTGGCAGGACCAAACCGCCTTTCGTGATGGACCAGTATACCCTTGAATACCCGGAGCCGCAGCCGGCCGGCCAGCCACTCCTGGAAGAGCTTATCCGCGTGGAACGGTTCTCCGTGGCGCCGGCATTCAACTCCACCGACATGGTGATAAAAACGGGGCAGTACCGTTTTGACACCTACAAATACAGCCGGTGGCGCACCAATCCCTCCGACATGGTGAGCGGCTTCATACTGCGCGACGTGACCCGTGCCGGTATCTTCAAGGGCACCTATTCCTATTACGACACGGACCTTTCGCGATATATCCTTGACGGTCACGTGGATGAATTCTGTGAATCCGACGAAGATTCACCGGGAAAGGCTGTTCTGAGCGTCCGCATTACCCTGGTGGACACCAGCCTGAAAAACCCCGTCGAGCAGGTCGTCTTTCAGCGGCAGTACACCTATTCGGCCGAAATGAACGACCGTTCGCCCGACGGCCTGGCGGCGGCGCTGAGCGCAGCCATGAAGGACCTTTCGGCCAAACTGGTCGCCGACATAGGTCTTGAACTGAAAAGCCGCGGCGGCAAATGACCGACCCTTGGCAGATCATCGTTTTTTGACGAATATTATAAACGTCGAAACTGCAAGGACTTACAGGCGTGGCTGAACAGAATTCAGACGACCCCGGCAAGACAGATCTCCAGGACTCCGGTAAAGAGCTTGTCGTCTGCGAACAGGCGCTGGGCACATCGGAGCGAAAACTCTCATCCATGCTGGAGTTGGGCCATCTCATCGGTCTTGACCTCAATCTCGATGAGATGCTCACCCAGATAGCTTCAAAGGCCAAAGAGGTCCTGGAGGCCGACAGGTTCAACATCCTCCTGTATGATCCCGCGACAGACGAACTCTGGACAAAGATGGCATTCGAGATCGAAGGCAAGGAATTCCGAACGCCGTCCCATGTCGGGCTCTCCGGGTACGCCTTTCACACGGGTCAGACCGTCACCGTCGAGGACGCCCACGAGGACCCTCGCTTTTTCCGGTACATCGACGAGGCAACAGGCTACACGACAAAGAGTATGCTCTGTATGCCCTTTTTCAGCAGGTCGGGCTCGAAGCTGGGAGTCATTCAGCTCATCAACAAGCGCCGGGGAAGCTTCACCGTCGAAGACGAGACTCTCCTTCGCACGTTCACCAATCACGCGTCCGTCTTCATTGAGATCGCCCAGCTCCAGAAAGCGCGCATGGACAGTCTCGAAGAGTCCCGGAAGGAACTGGAACGCCTCAATGCGGCAAAGGGCAAGGCCCTCGACCATCTCTCCCACGAGTTGAAGACCCCCCTTGCCCTGATCCAGGGGTATCTGCGCATCGTGAAGAGGAAGATCACAAGAGAACCTCAGGGCGCGCCGTTAATGGAATATTTCGACATCCTCAACCGTAACATGACCCGGCTTTTCGAGGTGCAGAGGGAATGCGAGAAGATCATGCTGGCCTACCGCGAGATCGAGGAAGAGAGCCTTGTCGATGAACTCGAACGCCTCTGGAAGAAGATCGAAAGCATGGACCTCTCCGTGGGCATGAGGGAACACTGGCAAACCCTCAAGGAGTACGTCGCCAATTATGTTCCCCCGGACAGCGGGTCCCGGAGCATGGTCTTCCTCCACCCTGTTGTTCTAAAGACCATATCGGACGCCCGTAACAACGCTCCGCTCCGCGACATAGAATTCCGTCTCGGGGAAGACAAGGAGATCGCGATCTTCATGGACGCCGTCGTTGTCCGGGACATGCTTGCCGGACTTCTGAAGAACGCCGTCGAGAACACCCCCGATGGGGGTCTCGTGGAGATATCCCTGGAGGAAAACGAAAGAAACGTCACCCTGGCGGTGAGAGATTACGGCGTTGGGATCACCGAGCAGAACAAGGAGCACATCTTCGACGGTTTTTTCCACACACAGGATACCGATCTCTACGGCTCCAAAAAAGCCTACGAGTTCGGCGCCGGAGGAAAGGGGCTGGATCTCTTCCAGATCAAGGTATACGGGCGGCGTTTCGGTTTCGCGATCTCCATGGAAAGCAGCCGGTGCATCCATATCCCCACGGACAGGGACGTGTGCCCGGGCAGGATATCTTCCTGTCCTCACGTGTCGAGTCGCGAAGGTTGCCTTGCGTCGGGAGGGACCACTTTTTGTTTGACATTTCCCGACGCGAAAGAATATCTTAGAACCAGCAATAGGGACGTGCCAGTTCCTTAATCCAAGGCTTGTTATATGACCCCCAAAGACCCTCTCGTTGACCTGCTGATCCATGATCTCACCGGTCCCCTGTCGATCGTGTTGACAAGCGTCAACAACCTGATCAACAAGGAGGACAAGTGCGGACCATATAACGAATACCAGAAGGACACCCTGAAAAGGGCGCAGCGCAACGCCGAGAAAGCAAGGGCCCTTCTCCTCGAGATCATTGAGGTATATCGCTCGGAGGAGGGGCTCTTCCGAAAGGATCAGTTCCTTATCTCCGATGTCCTCAGGGAGGCATTGATCGATGCCGTCGAGGTCGCCGCTCCCGCTATCGGGGAAGAGCTTGCCCGGTCCGAAAGTGATTCCTATGCCGGCGTCCTTGAACGCAACGGCATCATCATCGAGGTGGAAGGCCGATACAGTACCGCTTATTTTACACATGACCCGAAGAAGATCCGCCAGATCCTGAGGAACCTCATCTCCAATGCCCTCAAGTACCGAAAGAGCAGGATGAAGCTCACCATAACGGGAGACCCCGACCTTGTCATAGCCGTGGAAGACGATGGCCAGGGCATCCCCCGGGGGAAACAGGATTACATATTCAAACGCTTCTTTAACCTGAACAACAAGGCAGACGCGCCCGAGGGGTTGGGCTTCGGCCTTTCCTGCGTAAAGAGCCTTGTCGAGAGAATGAGGGGCGAGATCTCACTTCGAAGCTCAGAGGGCGCCGGCTCCTGTTTCACCGTGCGCATTCCCCCCCTTGGGGAATGTTCGAACGTTTGAACGGAACTCCTGGACTCCAAACCATCTCAGGCTTTTCTTCCCATGAAACCTGAAACGTGAAACCTGAAACCCGCTTTATGTTTCCCTGAACCGTCATTTGATTTGCTCCCCCATTTGGTGTAAATTAAACACGATAAAAATCACAGACAAAGAGGCTTTCAGGTCTTTACGGAGGATAGATGAAGCGGATCTTCAGCGGGATACAGCCAACGGGGGAAATACATCTTGGCAATTATGTCGGCGCCATCAGGAACTGGGTTTACCTCCAGGACGAGTACGACTGCATCTTCAGCGTTGTCGATTACCATGCCATAACCATCGAATATCCCGTCGAGGAGATGAAGAAACGCACCCTCGATACGGCCCTCATTCTCCTTGCCTGCGGTCTTACACCGGATAAGGCGAATATTTTCGTCCAGTCCCATGTGCCGGAACACACCGAACTGGCCTGGGTTTTCAATACCGTCACCCCCATCGGCGAGGTTGAACGGATGACGCAATTCAAGGACAAGGCAAAACAGCACCGGGCGAACATCAACATGGGGCTCATGGACTATCCCGTGCTTCAGGCGGCTGACATCCTCCTCTACAAGGCGGGTTACGTGCCTGTCGGCGAAGATCAGGTGCAGCACATAGAACTCTGCCGCGAGGTGGCCCGGAAATTCAACAGCCGCTTCACGCCCGTATTTCCCGAGCCCGAGGAGATACTTTCCATGGCGCCGAGGATCCTCGGTGTCGACGGCCAGTCGAAGATGTCGAAGAGCCTTGGCAATTTTATCGGCGTGCTGGAGGAAGAAGAGGCCGTATGGGAGAAGCTCCGCACCGCCGTGACGGACGTGAACCGTGTGCGCAGAACTGATCCCGGCAATCCGGAGGTGTGCAACATCTACACCATCCACCGCGCCTTTTCCGACAACGCCATGCTTATTGAGATTGACAAAGGCTGCACGTCGGCGGGCATCGGATGCATCGACTGCAAGAAGATGCTCTTCGAAAACGTGAAAAAGGAGCTCACGCCCATTCGCGAGAAGGCGCGCGAGCTTGGAGAGAACATGAACTATGTCGTGGACGTCCTGGAAAAGGGGGCGGCGGCCTGCAGGAAGATCGCCAATGCCACGATGAAGGAGGTCCGCGACACCCTGGGCCTCTATCTCCCCAGGTAGGCTTTTTGCGGCATAGACTTTACACGGGTTGACATTTTGCTTCCGTGCCTTTAATATAGAGAAAGTATGGCAGAGAATCCCGTAAAGAGATACGGATTTATAATCTTTCTCTCAACCATTTTCTTTCACCTTGTTCTCATGGACGGTGGAATATACGACCTTTTGAAGGTCAAACTGAAAACGAGGACCGCCAGATTATCGATCATGCAGATCGAAGATGAGAACGCAGCTCTTTCAAGGGAATTTCGCAGGATACAACAGGACGACCAGTACCTGGAAGAGATGGTGAGAAAGAAATACGGTCTTGTTCGAGAAGGGGAAAAGGTGTACAGGGTTGAACCATGAAATACGAAGGAACGATCTACAGGCCGCCGAGCGAGGCGGACAGTCTCATTCTCCAGATAGCGATCGGCTGTTCCCATAACAAATGCACTTTCTGCGGTTCTTTCAAGGAAAAGAAATTCCGGGTACGCTCCTTTGAGGAGATAGCCGAGGACGTCAACGAGGCGAAGCAGTATGCCCGTTATATCAGGAAGGTCTTTCTCGCCGACGGCGATGCGCTGATCATTCCCCAGAAAAGGCTTTTGCCCGTCGTGCAGCTTGTCCGGGACGCCTTTCCGAAGCTGGAGCGCATTGGCGTTTACGGAAACACGAAATCCATCCTCAAAAAATCCGCGGAAGAGTTGAAGGCGCTGAAAGACCTTGGTGTCGGCATCGTCTATCTCGGCGTGGAATCGGGAGACCAGGTGGTCCTCGACAGGGTCTGCAAGGGAACCGTGCTCGACAACACGGCCGAGGCCGCGAAGAGGGTAAAGGATGCGGGCATGCTCCTTTCCGTCACCGTCCTCCTGGGGCTCGGCGGAGTGGAGCGAAGCAAGATCCACGCGGAAGAGACAGGCAAGTTCCTGAGCAGGATCCAGCCTGACTACGCCGGCGCTCTCAGCGTCATCGTGGTGCCCGGCACGGTCCTCGCCGATGAGATAAAGAAGGGGGACTTCGTCGTCCCCGACCCCTATATGCTTCTTGAAGAGCTCTATACCATGATCCAGAACACCAACGTGGAGCACACCTACTTCGCATCGAACCACGCGTCGAACTATCTTCCCGTCAAGGCCTGGCTTCCCGAAGAGAAGGAGAAGACGCTCAAGGCAATACAACATGTGCTCTCCCAGCGCGATCCTTCGATGCTCAGACCCGAGTTCATGAGGGCCCTCTGATCATGTCGACAGAGACGAGGGACCACGGCAGGGAGAACGGGGAGTTCGTGGACATACCGGTGCGTGTCCGCTATGCGGATACCGACCGGATGGGGATCGTTTACTACGGCAATTACCCGGCCTTTTTCGAGATGGGACGGAGTGAATACATGCGGCAGAAGGGTTACCCCTACCGCGACCTCGAAGCGCTGGGATACCATTTCGTGGTCGTCAATCTCGAGGCAAAGTATTATAATACCGCCACATACGACGACGTTCTCATCGTCAAGACCCGGGTGACGGAGCTTAAATCACGAGGCATCACCTTCCATTACGTGATAACGAGGGACGGGACACTTGTCGTCGAGGGATCGACAAAACATATCTGCGTCAATACGGACAAAAAACCCGTTACGATACCCCAGAAGCTCATAGAAATCTTTCGAGATGGCCCAGCCACGTAACATCCTCATCATCCGGCTGAGTTCCCTCGGTGACGTCCTCATGGGCGTGCCGGCGGTAAAAGCCTTGAGGGAGCGTTTTCCCGATGCGCACATCTCATGGCTCGCCGAGGGCTCCGTGACGGGTATTCTTGCACATCAGGACTTCATCGACGAGGTCATCTTTTTCCCGCGCGCCGCACTGACGAGACACCTCAAATCGGGACACCTTGCTACAACAGCATACATTCTCCATGATTTCGTGAAGAGCCTCCGCAAACGAGAATACGACTGCATCATCGATCTCCACGGGATCGCGAAGAGCGTGGCGCTCATGATGATCGCCCGGGGAGGAAGACGGATAGGATTCTGTAAGACCTTCGCCAAGGACATGAGCCACATCTTCTATGGTGAACAGGTAAAGGGCCTTGAAAAAAGGATCCATAAGGTGGAGCGCAACATGCTTGCCGCCCGCTACCTCGGATGCGAGGACCCTCCGGCCGACGCACCCCTTCTGGTAAATGACAGCGCCCGGACATATGTAGACGATTTCCTTCGATCACACGACATCAGCCCCCCGATCATCGCCGTGAACCCTTTCGCGAGCAAGGACTCGGCCTTCAAGAGATGGCCTCTCGAACGCTACGCCGACCTTATCGGGATGATCAGGCAGGAACGCATGGGCAGTGTTATCGTGATCTGGGGACCGGGGGAACGCGAAGAGGCCCAGAGGCTCGCCGCAATGGTGGGGGACGGCGCCCGGCTTGCCTGCAAGACGGACATCGCCCAGCTCTACGCCCTTCTTGCACGAAGCAGCGTTTACATCGGGGGCGATACGGGAACGACCCATCTTGCCTCCGCGGCGAATGTCCCCGTCCTGTCGATCTTCGGCCCCACGGATTTCATCATCAACCGCCCCTATTCCAGGAACAGCGTCATCATACGGAAGGAGATGTCCTGCAGCCCCTGCAAGAAAAAGGACTGCAGGACCCGGGAGTGTCTCATGACCATATCTTCGGATGAGGTCTTCAAGGCGCTCCGGAAGATCCCTCTGAGGAACGAGGTATAAGAACATGCGCATTCTCTTCATCTACCCCAACATCAATACCCAGGTTGGGTTCAACTACGGCATCTCCTACATTTCGGGCTTTCTCAAGGCAAAAGGCATCGAAACGGGGCTCCTTAACATCAACGAGAAACTTGGTTATCCTCTCGACATGGAAAGGATCAAAAAGGACGTCCTCTCCTTCAAGCCCGACATCATCGGTTTTTCCGTGCTTACCAACCAGTACAAGTATGCCCTTGAGATAGCGCGCGGCATCAAGACCTGCCTCGATGTCCCCATTCTTTTCGGCGGCATCCACGTCACAATGGACCCCGTGGAGACCCTCATGCACGACGAGGTCGACCTGATATGCGTCGGTGAGGGAGAAGAGGCCGTCGCCGAACTCCTCGAAAGAGGCGACCCCCGGGGCATCGCGAACATAGGCCGCAAGGAAGACGGCCGACCGGTCGTGGAGCCCCTTCGGCCCTACATGGACATCGCGGCCCTGCCTTTCAAGGACTACGAGATCTTCGACTTCCAGAGGATCATAAACGCCAAAGACGGGTGGGTGGGGCTTACGGCATCACGGGGCTGCCCCTTCCGGTGCACCTATTGTCTCAACCACAAGATCATAGAGGTCTACAAGGAAAGCGGCCATCTCCCGCGGGGTTATATCAGAAGACACACCGTGGACCAGATGATCGCCGAGATCGAGTATCTCATAAGCCGCTACTCGGGGATCAAGATGTTCATCTTCGATGACGATATTTTCACCTTTGATAAGATCTGGCTCAAGGAGTTCACCGAGCGGTACAGGTCGGTCACGGACATGAGCTTTGTGTGCAACGCCCATGCCCGCATCTTCGACGAGGAAACGGCACGCCTCCTGAGCGGCGCCGGCTGCCGCATCGTCAAGTTCGGGCTCGAGAGCGGCAGCGACCGGATACGCCGGAAGGTATTGAGCCG